>NZ_VMNX01000087.1 GCF_009377235.1 Streptomyces acidicola | reverse complement strand
GGCCTGGAGTTCGGGTGGGGGCTGCTCGTTGAGCAGGACGACGGTGCCGTCGTCGTCGGACTGGTCGAAGAGTTCGGGTGCGGTCAGGGTGCACTGGCCCGCGCCGCGGCAGCGGTCGTGCTCGATCCGGATCTTCATGGCGTGGTCACCTGTCCCAGCTCAGGGGGAGCGCGTGTACGCCGTAGACGAACATGTCGTCACGCATCGGGACCTGCTCGGGCGGAACGGCCAGGCGGAGCGTGGGGAAGCGTCGGAGAAGGGCGGGGAAGGCGATCTGCATCTCGACACGGGCCAGTTGCTGTCCCAGGCACTGGTGGATGCCGTGCCCGAAGGAAACGTGCTGGGAGGGTTCGCGGGTGAGGTCGAGCCGGTCCGGCTCGGTGAACTGGCCGGGGTCGCGGTTGGCGGCGGGCAGTGAGGCCACGACGGTCTGCCCGGCGTGGATGCGTACGCCGTGGATCTCGACGTCCTCGCGGGCGACCCTGACGGTGCCGAAGTGCACGATGGTCAGGTAGCGCAGAAGTTCCTCGACCGCACGGCCGACACCTTCCGGCCGCTCGCGCAGGGAGCGCAGCTGGTCGGGGTGGGACAGCAGGGCGTAGGTTCCCAGAGCGAGCATGTTGGCGGTGGTCTCGTGTCCGGCGATCAGCAGGAGCCGGCCGATGCCGGCCAGTTCCTCGTCCGTCAGCGCGGCGTCGGGGTCTTCCGCCCGGATCAGGGTGCTCAGCAGGGCTTCGTCGGGGTGTTCGTGTTTGTCGGCCACCAGGTCGCGCATGTACGTGCGCAGTGCTTCACGGGCCTGCCACGCCTCGTCCTCGGAGACATCCAGTCTGAGCATCGTGGCGGTCCACCGCTGGAACTTCTCCCGGTCGGCGTAGGGCACGCCGAGCAGCTCGCAGATGACCAGGGAGGGAATGGGCCGGGCGAAGGCAGGTACAAGGTCCGCGGGAGGACCGGCCGCTTCCATGGCGTCGAGGCGATCCGCGACGATCCGCTCGATCCTCGGGGCCAGGGCACGCATCCGGCGCACCGTGAAGTACCGGGTGAGCATCCCCCGGTAATGGGTGTGTTCCGGCGGATCCATGTTCAGCAGCATTCCGGGGCGGTCTTCGGGACGGAACAGGTTGCGGCGCACCGGCGAGGAAGCGTTCTCACGCGCCGAACTGAACCGGTCGTCGGCCAGCAGGGCCCGGACGTCCTCGTGCCGGGTCAGCAGCCAGCCCACCTTGCCGTCGGGAAAGGCCAGCGGGGCCACCGGCTGCTCGTCGCGCAGCCGCTGGTACTCCGGCGGCGGATCGAGCGGACAGGTACGGTGCATGGGCAGTGACGCCGCGGGCGCCAAGGGTGCGCTCATGGGAACCGCTCCCCTCATCCGGCCGTTCAGCCTCACACCCCAGAGTAGAACGAATCCGTACTATGTGCGCGATACGGAGATCACGGCCCGGCAGCTTCAGGCGGCGCGGTGCCCAGCAGCGGGGCCAGCACTCGGTCCACGATCCTGTCGACGAGCGTGATGTCGGGCGCCTCACCCTCGATCAGCACATGCGTCAGCACCACCGAGAACGGCATCTCCACCAGTAGTTCCGGATCCACCCCCCTGGGGATCTCACCCCGCCGACGCGCCCGCTCCACGAGTGATTCGGCGGCCTGCCGCAGTGGGCGGTGCAGCCGCTCGTGACGGAGGCGGGCCAGTTCGGCATCCGTTCTGCTGCCTTCCAACAGGGCGATGACCAGCCCCCGGTCGAGTTCCGTCCAGCCCGCCAGCCACGAGGCGAGCAGGTGCCGCAGATCCCCGAGGAAGGAACCCGTGTCGTGGTCGGTGATCTGCGGCCGGTGCTGTTCCAGGGCCGCCACCGTCAACCGGGCCTTGGTCGGCCACCGCTGGTAGAGCGTGGCCTTGCTGGCCCTGGCACGCTGCGCGACCAGGTCCATCGTCAATCGCTCGTACCCCACCTCGGCCAGCAGCGCGAGTACGGCGTCGAGCACCTCCCGGCGGCGGCCGGGATCGCTCAGCGGAACCTTGCGCAGCCCCCGCTGCCCCGCTTCCGCACCCTCCGCAGCACCGCTTGCCACCGCGAAGCTCACCTCCCTGACCGTGCCCCGCGCCACCCGTTCCCGACGCCGGGGACTGCACCGTAGCCTTTCACCGCCTGACCACGTACGGTCCCGCGCCGTTCCGTCGGAGCGCCCCGGCCCGCCGCCACAAGCACGAGTCGGGAGCCCACCCCGCCCCCGGCCGGGCAGGTCGGCGGCCGCCTCAGAAGGCCCTGGCCCGCGGGAGAGCCGCTCCCGGCATGGTCCTTTTGACCGCCGGCATTTCGTGAAGGACGCTGACAGATGGCGCATACATTCGCTTTCTGATGCCGTCCGGTTCACTCCCCGTCGTCCTTCGGCGGCACTGCCGGCCGGCGGCGCCGGCGACCGGAACGGAGGACGACCGTGTGCGGTATCACAGGATGGATCTCGTACCAGCGGGACCTGCGCACCGAGCAGGCCACCGTGGACGCGATGACCGAGACGATGGCCTGCCGCGGCCCGGACGACCGCGGCACCTGGGTCGAGGGTCCCGCCGCGCTCGGCCACAGAAGGCTGGCCATCATCGACCTGCCGGGCGGCCGGCAGCCGATGAGCGTCGGGGAGGCCGGAACGACATTGGCCCTGGTGTACTCCGGCGAGGTCTACAACTTCACCGAGCTGCGTGAGGAGCTCATCTCGCACGGGCACCTCTTCACCACCGACTCCGACACCGAGGTGGTGCTGCACGGCTATCTGGAGTGGGGCGAGGCCGTCGCCGAGCACCTCAATGGCATGTACGCCTTCGCCGTCTGGGACCAGCGCGAGCAGAAGCTCGTCATGATCCGTGACCGGATGGGCATCAAGCCCTTCTACTTCTACCCCACCGCCGATGGTGTGCTGTTCGGCTCGGAGCCCAAGGCGATCCTCGCCAACCCGCTCGCCGCACGCACCGTGACCCTCGACGGACTGCGGGAGGCGTTCGCCTTCGTGAAGTCACCCGGTCACGCGATCTGGCAGGGGATGCGCGAGGTCGAGCCCGGGACCGTGGTGACCGTGCGCCCGGAAGGGACGCGGACCCGCGTCTACTGGTCGTTGGAGACGCGGCCTCACTCCGACGACCGTGACGGCTCCATCGCCCGGGTCCGGGAGCTGCTCGAAGGCATCGTGCGCCGCCAGCTCGTGGCCGACGTGCCGCGCTGCACCCTGCTCTCGGGCGGTCTGGACTCCTCCGCCATGACCGCCCTCGCCGCCCTCGAACTCGCCGCAGAAGGCGGGAGGGTCCGCAGTTTCGCCGTCGACTTCGTCGGGCAGAGCGAGAACTTCGTCCCCGATGCCCTGCGCGCGACCCCGGACACCCCCTACGTGCACGACGTGGCGAACAGCTCCGGAACCGAACACCAGGACATCGTCCTCGACTCCCAGCAACTGGCCGACCCCGAGGTACGGGCCCGCGTCATCCGGGCCAGGGACCTTCCCGTCGCCATGGGCGACATGGACGCCTCCCTCTACCTGCTGTTCAAGGCCATCCGGCGCCACTCGACGGTCGCCCTGTCCGGAGAATCCGCCGACGAGGTGTTCGGCGGCTACCAGCAGTTCTTCGACCCCGCGGCACGGGCGGCCGACACCTTCCCCTGGTTGGTGCAGTTCCGGCAGCACTTCGGCGACGAGGACAGCATCCTCAGCGAGGACTTCACCACAGCCCTGGATCTCGACTCCTACGTGCAGGACAGCTACCGCCAGGCGGTGGCCGAGATCCAGCGGCTCGACGGCGAGAGCGACTTCGAATACCGGATGCGACAGATCTGCCACCTCCACCTCACCCGATTCGTCCGCGTCCTGCTGGACCGCAAGGACCGCATGAGCATGGCGGTCGGCCTGGAGGTCCGCGTGCCGTACTGCGACCACCGACTGGTGGAGTACGTGTACAATACCCCCTGGCGGTTGAAGTCGTTCGACGGCCGGGAGAAGAGTCTGCTGCGCGAGGCCACCGCCGACCTGCTGCCCCCATCCGTCTACGACCGGGTGAAGAGCCCCTACCCCTCCACCCAGGACCCGGCCTACGCCGTGGCGCTGCAGAACCAGGTCAAGGAACTCCTGGACAACCCCGCACACCGGGTCTTCGACATGGTCAGCCGCGAGCGGCTGACTCGCGCCGCCGAATCCCACGCGCCCCACATCGGCCAGGCGTCCCGGCGCGGCCTGGAGACGGCACTCAACCTCGCCGCCTGGATCGACCTGTACTCCCCTCACCTCACACTCAGCTGACCCCCGGCGAACTCCACGCCGGCGACAAGGGTCGCTGCAGCGGACAAGGCGACCTGACCGCCGTCGGCCGTGCCAACGGCGAGATCGCCCAAGCCCTCACCGGTCAGCGGCCTCAATCCGCTCCAGGACCGCCACCGGGATCCCGCGCATCGGGCCCCACCCGTTGCGCCGACGTGCGCCAAGGGGCATCGGGGTCTGTCGAACGAGCGGTGCAACGGGGGTGGTTGGTTATCCGCCAAGGCCGTGGCACGTCCGGAGAACCGTGCCCGGTCCGCCCGGCGTCCCTGCCGAAAACGGTCCCGGAACGCACAGAAGGCTCGCCCCATGCCCCCACAGCACGACCGTACGTTGCCACCGACGAGCGAGAGCCCGCACCGCGACGTCACCGCCACTGACGCCGTCCCGCCCGCCGGACTGCTCGGCATCGCCACGGCGGCCACCTGTTTCGGGGTTCTGCTCGGCAGGCTCAGGGGTAGAGGCCGGCCCGGAAGGTGAACGAGACGAGTTGCGCTCGATCACGTGCGCCGACCTTCGTCATGGCCCGCACCGCATGCGTCTTCACGGTGAACGGCGACACGGACATCTGGGCCGCGATCTCGTCGTTGCCGAGACCGCTCGCGACGAGAACGACCACGTCTCGCTCCCTGGGTGTCAGAGCGTCGAAGCGTCGCAGCAGTTCCTGGTCGATCACCGGGGGCGGACTCTCGGTCATGTGACCGATGAGCGCGGCCGTCGCGGCCGCCGACAGCGCACCGCCACCGCCAACGACCTCGGTGATTCCGGCGACGAGTTCAGTGGGGCTCACGGTCTTGCTCAGGAAACCGTTGGCGCCCGCACGAAGGGCGGCGAGAACGATGTCGTCCTGGTCGAAAGTGGTCAGCACGATCACCCTCATCTTTTCGGATGGGTACTCTTTGCGGATCCGGCGGGTGGCTTCGACACCGTCGATGCCTGGCATCCGGATGTCCATGAGGACCAGGTCGACGGGGTGGCCCCGGAGAAAGGGGACGACCTGGAGTCCATCGGAGAGATCGCCCGCAACAACGAGACTTGGGTCGAGCCGGAGCATCGCTTTGATGCCGACCCTTATCTCGTCCTGGTCGTCGACGATCAGAATCCGCGTCGTCATACGACGGCTCCCAGAGGGCTGAACTCCGCATGGACCCGGAATCGCCCGTCGTCACTGTCGATCGTCAGCCGCCCGTTGGAGGACTCGACGCGTTCGCGCATCCCCACGAGTCCGAGTCCGCTGCGCGAACCGGAGCCGCGCAGTGAATGACCGAGACGGTTCTCCACGGTGACGCAGATCCTCCCGTCGCGCTCGCGCACATCCACCGTTGCCTCCCCCTCTCCATGCCGGTAGGCATTCGTGAGTGCTTCCTGAACGACCCGGTAGACCGTCACGCCGACGCTGGGCTCCACGAAGCCGGCGGGGATGTCGATGGAGGGCCGGATGTCGAGGCCGATGCTCTCGAAAGAGGCGACAAGGCCTTCCAGGCCGCTGAGCGCCGGGGTCGGCCGGAGCGCCTCGTCGTCGGAGATGTCGTCACCGAGGCGGAGGAGCGCGAGGATCCGTTGCGTTTCGACGACGACGGTGCGGGCGCTGGTCCTGGCTGAGACGAGGGCCTGCCGGGAGGACTCGGCGTCTTCGGGCAGCCCGATCTCCGCGGCACCGAGATGCATGCTCAGCATCGCGACCTGGTGGCCGATGACGTCGTGGAGGTCCCGGGCGATGCGGAGTCGTTCCTCGGTCACCCGTCGGGTGGCTTCGATCTCGCGGGTGGCGATGGCGCTCTCGGCCCGTTCCTCCAGGGTGCGCCAGTGCTCTCGATGGATGCGCAGCGCGGCCCCTGTCGCACCTCCTGCTATGGCTGAGAAGAGTGCGGCGGCTCCCACGATCGCGCCGCCACGGAATCCTCCCAGTGTCATGAACGCCCCCAGGAAGAACGCCGCCACGATGCCGGTTCCGGCCAGCGGCTGCTTCCCCCTGAGGGTGACCGAGAACAGCACGAGCACCGCCATCATCCACACCGACAGGGGGTCGTGGCCCACCGCTGTGACGGCGAAGGACGCCCCGCTCGCTACGACCAGTCCTGCCCACGGCCTCCGCCATGAGAGGGCGACACCGCCACCGGCGAGGAGCACGGAGAGGGCCGTCGGCCAATCCGACCCTCGCAGGATCACTGCCACGATCTGGCCGGTGAACACCAGCGCGGCCACCGAATAGGCGACGAGGTGCAGAGTCTCGGGGCGGCGGACCCACAGGGGTGCCACGGGCCGGTCCTGATTGTTCTGCGCCTTGACCATGGTCTGATTCTCGTCCACATGTGCCGCGGCCGTGTACTTCGAATGATGTAGACGGCGAGCCCGTTGCCGGCGACGGGGGCCGGCAGAACTCATTCGATTCCAAGTGGATGGCAGAACTACTTCGTTCGAAGTACACGGCCCCTCCCGAGGCCACTGAGACTCCTCATCGAGGCGACCGTCTCACACCATCACGATCACAAAACGGGACACCTGATGACTCGGACCACCGTGACTTCGAGCACGACCACGACCGCGACGACGCCCTCCGGGCTCCGATCGCTCTACCTGATCCGAGTCGCCTTCTCCCTGATCTGGGTGGCACTCGTCGTCACGACCTCCGCCTCGCTCGTGTCGACGGACAGGCCCACAGTGATCGCGGCCGTGCTGCTCGTGATCTACCCCCTGTGGGACGCCATCGCCACGCTCCTTGAACATCGCATGGCCGGCACCGGCTCCACCGACCGCGTCGGTACCACCAACGTGGCTCTCGGCCTCGCCACCGCCGCCGGGATGATCACCGTCGCCTTCTCCACCATCGGGACGGCCCTGCTCGTGTTCGGTATCTGGGCCCTCCTTTCCGGAGCGATCCAGCTCGTCGTGGCGATCCGGCGCCGGCGCACCGTCGGTGCCCAGTGGCCCATGGTCATCAGTGGCGGACTGTCCGTCCTCGCCGGTGCCTCCTTCGCTGCCATGTCCGCCTCGGCGACGAGCAGCCTGTCGGCCGTCGCCGGATACTCAGCCTTCGGTGCCTTCTGGTTCCTTGTCTCCGTCATCGCCCTGAGCATCCGCAGTCGACGCGAAAAGCGTTGACCATCGCCTCGTACAAGGCTCTCAAGGCACTGCTTGCCAACGGTGATCAGTGGTCGTAGGCGATCAGGGATCGGGTGACCGGGGCGCTGGTCCTGCGGCTGTGCCAGATCGCCGCGGTCATCGCGAGGGTGCGCTGGGCGCCCCGGATGGCGACGCCCTCGAAGGTCCGGCCGCCGTGTTGTTCCAGGTCGAGCCGGCCTTTGAAGGAGTCGTTGACAGATTCGATGAGCTGGCGGAACTTCTTGAGAGTAGGTTCGCCATAGCGGGCCTTCTCCCGCTTGCGGGACGGCCGCAGTAGCTCGATGCCCTGCCCGGCGAGGTCCTGCTCGAACACCTTGCCCCCGAAGCCCTTGTCCGAGATGAGCAGGATGCCCTCGCGTTCGGCGACCAGGCCGGCGTCTGTCTCCAGCATCGAGGCCAGGACTTCGCGTTCGCCGATCTTCGGGCTGGCCGGCGCCCACACGATGGGCATGCCGGTCGGGGTGCAGACCAGATAGAGGCGCAGGCCCCAGAAGAACCGCGAGTGGGAGGCACAGTAGCCGTACCCGGCCCACCCGGCGGGGTCCGAACGTGGGCCGTCGGACGGGACATCCCGCACGGCACTGGCGTTGAGTCGACGATCCAGTGGTTGTCGAACCAGAGGCCGCTGTCCATGGCCAGCTTCCGGATCATCCGCTTGACCAGGGGCAGCGCCGCTCGCAGCCGCTTGTTGTAGCCCGGCTGTTGAGGGAGGTAGGGGAACATGCCAGTCAGGTGCTTGCGAGCGAAGCGCAGCCGGCGCGCCTCGGAGCGGTGGCCGAGCAGGGCTTGCGCCACGGCAAGGCAGACGAGCTCGGAGTCGGTCAGCAGCGGCGGCCGTCCCCTCCACCGGGTCCCTCCGATCTCGTCGTCGATCTTCACGTACAACGCGGTCAAGAGGGTGTTCAGGTCTTGCGTCACAACATGATCTCGAGCGCCCTCTCTTCAGGCTCGCGCACCGGCCCCGAACATCGGACTCATTTGTCCAGGCCGTTTTCGCCGCGGCCCGGCGGCGAGAGCGGCCTAGAACGTCACGCAGTGCCCAGTACGCGGGTTTCGCCTCGTACACCCCATCCCAGGGAAGGGCGTTTCCCGGACTCGGGGGATAGTTCCGGATGTCGGCCGTGGAACCGTATCCGTCGGTGAAGCCCCAGGTGGAGAACGAGGTGCAGTTGGGTTCCTCCCTGCAGACGGCGAGTTTCCCTGCGAACTGGCGGGCCTGGACGTCCTCCTCGCCCTCGCCCACGAGGACGTCCATCTCCGAAACTCGGGCTTTCAGGCCGAGCCCGGCCAGCGCCCGGACCTTGCGCCGGAAGACTTCGGGGTCGGTACGGTCGTCGGCGGCGTACTCGTGGTTCTGGAAACCGACACCGTCGATCGGAACGCCGCGTTTCTTGAGCCGGATCAACAGCGCGTAGAGGCCGTCCCAGCGCGGTCCGTCCTCCTCCACCCCGTACTCGTTGAGGTAGAGCACCGCATCCGGGTCGGCCTCCCGGGCCGTACGGAAGGCGATGTCCATGTACTGCTCGCCCATCGCCTCGAACCACAGGTGCGGCCGCACGCCGCGGTTGCTGTCGGTGTAGTCCTCGTCCTCGTCGGACATGGGCTCGTTCACCACGTCCCATTCCGCCACCTTTCCCCGGAAGTGGCCCGCGACCGCCCGGATGTGCTCCGTCATGACGCGCCTGCGGTCCTCGTCCGTCATCTCGGCGCGCATCCATGAGGGCAGCGCCTCGAACCAGACGAGAGTGTGCGCGTGCACCTGCATCCCGTTGGCGTGGGCGAAGTCCACCAGGGTGTCGCCTTCCTCGAAGGCGAACACGCCGCGCCGCGGCTGGACGAACTGTGCCTTGAAGTCGTTCTCCGGCGTGAGCATGGAGAACTCCTCACCCGCCGTCCTTCGGTAGGCGCTGTCGGTCAGCAAAGGGCCCGCAGCAAGGGCGGTCCCCAGGCGGATCGGGCGCTGGAGGTCCGCCGCCAGGTCACGCAACGCATCGGTGGATCGGGGTACTTGCAGGCCGGGGGCGTCCCGGACGGACATCTTTCCCCGACCCAGTGGCATCGCGCGGAGTTCGCCGAGCGTCCAGCCTTCCCCGCCGCCCCCCGCGTCCGCGCCGAACCAGATACGGCCATGCCCGAAGACGTCCCGCCCCGGAACGGTCCCCACGACGTTCCCGTCGGCCTCCAGCACCAGCCTGTTCCCCCGCACGTCGATGGCGAGGCGGACCTCGTCCCCGAGGCCTTTGCCGAAGGTACGGGTCAGAGCGGGCCGGTTGGAGTCTCCGTCCCAGCGGTCGAATCGGAGCCGATCGCCGGCCACACCGATCCGCACGCCGCGCCGCTCGTGACGCCACTCGTCGTACACGACGGGAGTTTCACCGTACAGATGCAGGTAGGCATCCGTGCCGTCCGTGCGTCTCAGGCGCGCCTCGATCCGGATCTCGCCCCGGAACACGAGGTGGGGACCGCGCAGGTTCACCGGTGGATTCGGCTGCCCACCGTTGCCGTCCTGTTGTGTGATGCGCCGGTCGAGGCGCGTGATGCGAACTCCTGACCGCGTCGGCTTCGCCCCGGCGAAGTGGGCCCAGTCCCGGCCGTCGAGCAGGTCCGTGACCGGTCCCCGTGCGGGCACGGAGTCACCGGTGCAGGACATCGAGGCCCCAGCGAGCAGGGCGCAGACAACAGCGGTGACAACGCTCCTCCGTACCCGCATGACCAGAGACACTCCCCTCCGACGTTTCTTCCCCAACCGCACCGCCGCCCTCCTGGCCACGCCGGCCGCGGCAAGGACGGTGTGCGCGCAGCGCGCCACCGCGCCCGTCGCCGCCGCGACCCGGCGTCATCATCCCCCGGGCAACCGGGTACGCATTACGCGGCCCCGCAATATCGGCATGCGCGGCCCGGAGCGCCCGTCGCTTCATTCAAGGCGGCCACGATCCAACCGGGCTGGAATCACACCAGCAGCCTGAGGCCGGGCCCCACGGGCGGCGCTCGCCACCAGGACTGCCGACGCCTCAGGAACCACCCCGGCCGTACCGCGAGCACTGGGGAATCGCGAGGAACCGAGCATCGCAGTTGTCCATCGGGGCCATCCGCGGCGCTCAGTCACAGCTGTGCCTGAACGCCGCGGATGGCCCGTGAGCGTTCCAGTTGGCCAAGGCGAGCGCTGTAGATGGCCCGCAGGGCAGAGGGACGGCCCGTCGCGCTGCTGGGGGGGCGCAACGGGCCGCGCCGATCGCCGGCAAGCTGGCGGCCGGCCTGACATGACTGCGCACAGGCCGCGCATCGGACCAGCAGCCCGCGTACGTTGTCGCGCATCCTCCACCGTGGCTCGACGCGGCCGAAGCGCACTCCGACCTGCAGCAGCAACGACTCCAGCTCAGCAGCCCACAGCCCTGCGTCGACTTCCCTCTCCATGGCAGGCCCAACGCGCCCCGCAACTGCGGGGCTGCTCGCCAGCTTGGTGCTGCCGTCGACGGAGTACAGGGCTGTCGTGGTCAGAGTCCTGTGTACGTCTGCTGCCACGAGCGGGGCGCCGTCAGGCAGGATGAGGCTGCTGTCGGTGACCGGGGAGTGGTTGTCCCGCTTGTTGACCTCTTCGTGCAGGCCTTGCCGTCGTGCCGGATCCGCCCGCAGTGAACGGGCGTTGGCCCGGTATCAGGAACTCGTCTTGCCGAACTTCTCGTTCGGCCCACTGATGGGCAGCCCGGCCAGCAGCGCACGCCGGCTGGCCCTGACGTGCTCGCGCATCACGTGCTCGGCGCTGTCGCCGTCCTTCTCGAGGATCAGCTCCAGGACGATGTGGTGCTCGCGGTCCGACTGAAGGGCACGTCCCGGCTGACTCAGTGACGTGTTGACCAGCCGGGAGTAGGCCAGCTGGTTCATCAGCATCCGGTAGTGGGCTTCCAACTTGCTGTTGTCGGCACCGGCGATGAGCAGGTCGTGGAACTCCTGGACCAACTCCGCATACCGCTCCCGGTCGTCCCGCGCCACCGCTTCGTCGGCCTCGCGCAGATTCTGCTCGAGCTTGTCGATCTCCGGGACCCGGCCGCGCTGGGCGAGGAGGCGGGCGGCCGCGCCCTCGATGAGTTCCTTCATCACGAAGAGTTCCGTGATCTCGCGGCGGGAGGGGGTGGTGACGAACGTCCCGACACGTGGCCGGATTTCAACCAGCCCTTCGGTCTGCAGCTGTTTGAGGGCTTCGCGTACCGGCGTACGACTGACGCCGAACTCCTCGGCGAGGGCGAATTCCGAGAGCGGAGCCCCGGGATCGATGTCTCCCTTGATGATGCGCCTGCGCATTTCGGCGATCACTGTGGCCTGCATCGATCCGTTCTTCGGTTCGCTCTTTGCACGATTCACCGAACCCTCCTCAGCCTTCCGAGCCACCCGCCGGTCATCCCAACGACGCGAGCGCGCCGCCGTCGAAGAACTTACCCGCGCTGTAGACCATCGGATGATGCTCGGCGGCCGCGGCGTGTACGACGCGGCAGATGAACACGGTGTGGGTGCTGGCCCGCAGCCGCTCGCGGATCTCGACCTCCATCTGCGCGCTGCTTCGAGCGATCAGCGGGCTGCCGAACGGGCCGCTCTGCCAGTCGAGGTCCTTGAACTTGTCGGCGGCTTTGCCTGCGAACGTGCCGACGACGTCGAGTTGCTCCGTGGACAGGATGTTGATCGCGAGATGGTTCGCCCGGAACAGACAGTCGTGGGTGGACGAGGTGTGCTGGACGCACACCATCACGGTGGGAGGGTCGAGCGAGATGCTCGAGAACGCGTTGACGGCCAGCCCTCTGGGGATCTCTCCGTCCATCGCGGTCACGACCGTGACACCGGTGACGAACTGCCGGTTGACCCGCTTCATCACGTCGAGGTCGGGGGTGGAGGCAAGCGCGGCCATGAGGGTGCTCCTTGTCATCTCGATCGTCAGTCCTGTCCCACGCTGATGATGCCCAGCGCCGAGAGCAGCGCCCGGGGATCCCACGTCACGTGCTCCTCGACAACCCGGTCCCCCTCGAAGCGGGCGAACGTGGCGCCGCCGACTTCCACGCGCCGCTGGGTGGGCGGGACACCGAGGAACGAATTCACGTGGGTTCCGCTGCTGTGCCAGCGGATCGCGGCCCTGTCGCCTTCGACCACGATGTCGTCGATGGTGGTGGTCAGGTCCGGGAACGCCGCTCGCGTGGAGAGGATCGCCGCCTTGAAGGCATCCAGGTTCTGCGGGTGCGGGTCCGTCCCGTGGCGCAGGTAGGCCGGGCTCAGCAATACGTCGAGCGCATCGACGTCGCCGTGCCCCCAGGCCTCGGCCCATACCTTTTCGATGAGCCCACGGCGGGCGTCAGTGTGCGACATCGGTCTTCTCCTTTCGGTCTGCGCGCAGTTCCTTCCAGAACGACACCGCCAGACCGGCGATGATCACGAGGAACGGCAAGGACGTCACGATGACGGTGTTCTGCAGGGCGGTCAGTCCGCCTGCGAGCATGAGGACGACGGCGGTGACTCCGGTGATGACGCCCCAGAGGATGAGCACCGAACGGCGCGGGGTGAGCGATCCGTCCGAGGTCATCATGCTCAGCACATAGGTGTTGGCGTCCGCGCCGGAGACGAAGAACATCACCACCAGGAGGATCGCGATCGCCGAGGTGAGCCCGGCGAGCGGGAAGTGGTCGAGGGTCGCGAAGAAGGCGCTGTTGATGTCGGCCGCGGTCTGCTTGGCGATGTCGCCGCCCTCGAACATGTCGATGTGGATCGCGGTGCCGCCGAAGACCGTGAACCAGGTGAAGAACACCACGCTGGGGACGACCAGGACGCCCATGATGAACCCTCGGATGGTGCGGCCGCGCGAGATACGGGCAAGGAAGACGCCGACGAACGCGCCCCAGGAGACCCACCAGGCCATCATGAAGTAGGTCCACCACTGCATCCACTCGAGCCCGCCGAAGGCGGTGCCCTGCAGGCTCATCCGGAAGAAGTCGGTGGCCCACTGGCCGAGGGACTCAATGTAGAGGTTCGCGATGAACACGGCCGGGCCGACGATCAGCATGAAGACGAACAGCGCGACTGCCAGAAGCGAACTGCCCTGGCTCAGGAACTTGATGCCCTTGCTGACTCCGGTCACCGCCGAGAGCGTGAACACCGAGGTGACTGCGGCGATGATGAGTACCTGGCTCACCGAGTTCACCGGGATTCCGAACAACTTCCCGAGACCGTTGTTGACTTGGAGGGCTCCCAGGCCCAGGGAGGTCGTGGTGCCGAAGAGCGTCGCGAACACGGCGAGCACGTCGATCGCCTTGCCGATGACGCCGTTCACACGGTCACCGAGCAGCGGCGCGAACATCTGACTCACCAGGGTGCGCCGGCCTTTGCGGTGGGTCGAGTACGCGATGGCCAGACCGAAGATGGCGAAGATCGCCCAGGCCTGCAGGCCCCAGTCGAAGTAGGAGTACTGGAGTGCTCTCACCGCCGCCGCCGGTGTGTTCGGCTCGGCGAGACCGTGCGGTGGTGTCGCCAGGTGGGAGATCGGTTCGGCGACGCCGTACGAGACCAGTCCGATACCCATGACCGCGCTGAGGATCATGGCGAACCAGCTGAGCGTCGAGAACTCGGGACGGTCGCTGTCCTTGCCCAGTCGGAGGTCGCCTGCGGGGCTGAAGGCCAGGAACACCAGGAAGATCAGGATGGCGAGTGTGACCACCAGGTAGCTCCAGCCGAATGTGGCCGTCACCCAGTTCAAGGAGGTGTTCGTGACCTTGTTCAGGTTGTCCGTGAAGAGCACCGCCCAGGCCACGAAGACTGCGGAGACACCGAGCGAGGTCCAGAAAACGGAACCGAGCCTGCCGCCGCCGTCGTGGCCCTCACCGGTGCCCTCCACAAGGCTTTCCTCGTCATGGCCCGACGGTGTCTCAGGCGTCGTTCCCGTACCGGCTTGCAGGTGACTGGACATGAAACTCCTTGAGAGTCCGCAGGGCCTGATGTCCCACGGCCCTGGCATGCAAGGAGCAGTAATGCATGGCACAGATAGAGCGTCAAGGGGTCCGTCACGACGAATCACATCCCGGCACCGACGCCACCGATGACCGCACTTCACAGCGTTATTGCTGGTTATCGCAGGGGCCCGGAGAGGGCGGGCAACTCTTCCGCTCAGCCTCTTGACCGTCGCGACGGACGATACCTATCGTCCTGTGCCATGCAAGAGCGTAAGGAACGCCCTGACGAGAGCATCGGTCTCCGGAAGCTCGTGCTCTACCGCGATGTCGTCCTCACCGAGGCGGGCGAGACACCCGCCCAGCCCGCGTGGCGCGCAAGCGTCGCCGCTGTCATACGGAACCCCTGGCTGGGGACCGGCCCCTCGGCCGGCCTCTCCGCGGAGCAGGGCCACATCGCCCCGGTGCTCGCCAAGTTGCTGACCGACCGGCTCATCGCCGCCCTGGGCGGCGTGGACGAGATCGAGTCGTTCGGCAAGGCCGCCATCGTCGGCACGGCGGGCGAGATCGAGCACGCCGGGGCACTCATCCACACACCGTACTTCGGCAACCTGGTCCGGGAGTTCCTCCAGGGCGAGTCGATCATCTGCTTCGCCGACACCCGTGCCGAGGCCGGCGAGACGCTGATCGTCCCGCTCTGGCACAAGACACACGCCGCGACACGCAGTCACTACCAGACCATCAGCGCCCGCGTTCCGGACGCCCCCCGTGCGGACGAGATCGTCGTCATCGCGGCCGCGTCGACAGGACCGCGTCCGCACCCCCGGATCGGGGACCGCATGAGCGACCCCGTCGTCACCACCCAGAGCCTGGAGGCAGTCCCCTCATGAACGTGCGCAGGATCGTCACCGTCGTCGAGGAGATCCGGACCGAAGGCGGCCGCGCCCTCGAGCGCCCCGCCCGTATCGCCGTGGTCGCGGCGGTGATCGAGAACCCGTGGGCCGGTCAGGGCTTCGTGGAGGACCTCCATCCCGGCATCGAGGCGAACGCCTCCGATCTCGGCGCACTGCTGGCCCCCGCGGTGCTCGAAGCACTCGAGGCCCCCGCCGAGGCATACGGCAAGGCGGCCATCGTCGGCCTGGACGGGGAGATCGAACACGGGTCGGCACTGATCCACACGCTCAAGTTCGGCGACCACTTCCGCAAGGCCGCGAACGCCACCACCCTGCTGCCGGCGGTCGAGAAGCGCGGGCCCGCCGGCGTGGTCTTCGACATCCCGCTGAAGCACATCACCGACGCCACGATCCGTTCGCACCACCAGAGCTTCGAGGTCCGGGTCGGCGACGCCCCCCACCCCAACGAGATCGTCATCGCCCTTGCCGCAGCAGCCCAGGGGCGCCCCCAGCAGCGCCTGGCGCCGCTCTCGACCGAGCAGTAGGTACTGATGAGCAAGCCGACCGTGGTGCTGCTGCACGGCGTCGGGCTCGACCACACCATGTGGGAGCCCGCCGCCGCGCTCCTGACCGACCGCTTCACCGTGATCGCCCCCGACCTGCCGGGCCACGGCACCCACCCGCCGGTGAGCGACGGGGTGACGCTCGCCGCCCTGGCCGACGGGGTGATCGGTGAGATCCCCGACGGCTCGCACCTGGTCGGATTCTCGCTGGGCGCGCTGGTCGCCCAGCATGTGGCGCTGCACCACCCGCACCTCGTGGCCACGCTGACCTCGGTCAGCTCGGTGTGCGCGCGCACGGCCGAGGAACGGGCATCCGTACTCGACCGGCTGCACACCGCGGAGACCGACTTCGCAGCGAGCGCGGCCGCCTCCCTCGAGCGGTGGTACGCCGGCACCGACGTCGACCCCGACCGCGTGGCCCGTACCGAGGCCACCCTGCTCGCCAACGACGCCAACTCCTTCCTCAACTGCTACCGCGTGTTCGCCACCGCGGACGCCGAACTCGCACCGGACCTGGCCACCATCGCCGTACGCGCACTGGCGGTGACCGGCGAGAACGATCCCGGGTCCACGCCCGCGATGACCCACCGGCTCGCCGCGGCACTGCCCGACTGCCGTGCCGTGGTCGTCCCCGGAGCGCGTCACATGCTGCCCGTCGAGCGCCCCGAAGCGTTCGCCGCCGCCCTCACCACCTTCATCGGAGCATGCGCACATGTCTGAACCCACCACATGGCAGCACTTCATCGGCGGAACATGGGTCGAGCCCTCGTCGGGCGAGTACTTCGAGAGCACCAACCCGGCCACGCGCGAAGTCCTCTACCGGGCGGCACGCGGGAACGCCACCGACATCCAGCGAGCCGTGTCCGCCGCGCGGGAAGCCTTCGAGGACCCGCGCTGGCGCGACCTCAGCCAGACGCGACGCGGACACCTCCTGCGCCGCCTCGGTGACCTGATCGCCCAGAACGCCGAGGACCTGGCCCGCATGGAGACGCGGGACAACGGCAAGCTGCTGCGCGAGATGCGCGGGCAGCTGGCGACCCTGCCCGAGTACTACCACTACTACGCCGGGCTGGCCGACAAGATCCACGGCGACTTCATCCCCACCTCCGACCGCCAGGTGCTGAACTACACGGCCCGCGAGCCGCTCGGCGTCGTCGGCGCGATCACGCCCTGGAACTCCCCGCTGACGCTGACCAGCAGCAAACTGGCGCCCGCGCTCTGCGTCGGCAACACCGTCGTGATCAAGCCCTCGGAGTACACCTCGGCCACGGTGCTCAGGCTCGCCGAGCTGGCGCTCGAGGCGGGATTCCCGCCGGGCGTGGTCAATGTCGTCACCGGGTTCGGCGGCGAGGCCGGGCAGGCCCTGGTCGACCACCGCGACCTCGCGAAGATCTCCTTCACCGGCAGCACCGCCACCGGGGCCCGTATCGCAGCGGCGACCGCGAGCCGGTTCATCGGCTCCACGCTCGAACTCGGCGGTAAGTCCCCCAACATCGTGTTCGAGGACGCGAACGTCCCGAACGCCGCGATGGGCGTCGTCGCCGGCATCTTCGCCGCCGCCGGGCAGACCTGCATCGCAGGCAGCCGCGTCTTCGCCCACCGGTCCGTCTACGACGAGCTGCTGGAGCGGGTCTGCGAGCGCGCCAGGACCATCCGCATCGGCGACCCCATGGACGAGCAGACCGAGCTCGGCCCGCTGGCCTTCGCCGACCAGCGCGACAAGGTGGCCGGTTACGTCGACCTCGGACGCGGCGAAGGCGCCCGGGTCCTCACCGGTGGCCGGGCCACCGACGGCGGCCTCGGCGGCTACTTCTACGAGCCCACCGTCCTCGTGGACGTCGACAACGAGATGCGCGTCGTACGCGAGGAGATCTTCGGCCCCGTCCTGGCCGTCATGCCGTTCGACACCGAGGAGGAGGTCATACGCCTGGCCAACGACACCGACTACGGACTCGCGGCCGGCGTGTGGACGACGAACCTCGCCCGGGCGCACCGGATGGCGGCGCGCCTGGATGCCGGGACCGTGTGGGTCAACACCTACCGGGCCATGTCCCCCATGTCACCGCGCCAGGGCTTCAAGACCAGCGGCGTGGGCGTCGAGCACGGCACCGAGACGATTCTGGAGTACACGCGGCTCAAGAGTGTCTGGATCAACACGAGCGAGGAGCCCGTGGCCGACCCGTTCACGATGCGGAGCTGACGTGCCGCAGATCGCCATCACCCTCGCCGAGGGCCGGACTCCGGCACAGATCCGGGACCTGATGCACGAGGTGCACGCCGCGGTCCTGCGCACCGTGAACACCCGGCCCGAGTACATCCGCGTCGTCGTCCACGAGGTCCCCCGCACGCACTGGGCCACCGGTGACGTCACCCTCACCGAAATGGACGCGGCCCGCGCACAGCGGTCCGGCGTCAGCGCCGACGAGCACAGCGACCAGGGCACCGCCCACCGCCCGGTCCCCACAGCAGACGAGGAGCAGTCATGAGGTTTTCGTTGTTCGTACACATGGAGCGCTGGGACGAGGAGGTCAGCCACCGGCAGCTCTTCGAGAACCTCTCCGAGCTGGCCCTGATGGCCGAGGCCGGCGGGTTCGCCACCGTCTGGATCGGCGAGCACCACGCGATGGAGTACACGATCTCCCCCAGCCCGATGCCGCTGCTCGCCCACCTCGCCGCGAAGACCTCGACCATCCGACTGGGTGCGGGAACCGTCATCGCCCCGTTCTGGCACCCGCTCAGGGTCGCCGGTGAATGCGCGCTGCTCGACGTCATCAGCAACGGCCGGATGGAGGTCGGACTCGCCCGGGGCGCCTACCAGTTCGAGTTCGACCGACTGGCAGGCGGGCTGCCCGCCGCCGACGGCGGAAAGCACCTGCGTGAGCTCGTGCCGGCCGTCCGGGCGCTCTGGCAGGGCGACTACGCCCACGACGGCGAGATCTGGCAGTTCCCCACATCGACCAGCGTGCCCAAGCCGGTCCAGCAACCCACCCCGCCCATGTGGATCGCCGCCCGCGACCCCGCCTCCCACGACTTCGCCGTGTCGCAGGGCTGCAACGTCATGGTCACCCCGTTGATGAAGGGCGACGAGGAAGTCCGCGACCTCAAGCAGAAGTTCGACACCGCCGTGGCCAACCATCCCGAGACGCCACGCCCCGACCTCATGGTCCTGCGGCACACACACGTCCACTCCCCCGACGAGCCCGACGGCTGGCGCCCGGCCGCGGAGGCGATCAACCGCTTCTACCGAACCTTCGACGCCTGGTTCGGCAACAAAACCACCCCGCAGAACGGGTTCCTCCCACCCAGCCCGGAGTCGAAGTTCGAAGACCGGCCGGAGTTCCGACCGGAGTCGCTGCACAAGACTGCGATGATCGGCACCCCGGCTGAAGTCATCGAGCGCATACGCACCTACGAGGAACTCGGCATCGACGAGTACAGCTTCTGGATCGACACCAGCCTGCCGCACGAGGAGAAGCGCAAGTCGTTGGAGCTGTTCATCAAGGAAGTCATGCCGGCCTTCCAGTAAGTCAAGACCATCCCGCGAAGCCGCTGTCAAGGAAGAACCGGACCTCGGTGAACACGACGCCGGCAGTCAGCACCAAGGCCGCATGCGCTGCGCTTCCCGGAGTTCACCGAAACCTTCGGCACGACCGTGATGCACCGGCTCCCCGACCGCCACATCCGCCAATTCGACGGCGAGATCCACCTCGCGGCGGACCAGCTACTCGGCGGCCGGTCTCGCCCAGAGTGGGGAAACATAACGCGGTGTCGCCGGTTGGCCACCGGCGATCCCGCGCATCATTGGTAGTCCGCCGCCACGCGCGTGGCCTCGGCGGTCAGGCCCTGCTGGGCGCCGGACGTGAAAGGCAGCGCCGCTTCCGCCACTTCCACCGCAAGGCTTTTGGCGTCAACTGCCTCCCCGCTTGGAGGTGTCGAAGTCCACCGCGCATCGCCGGTCCCTGATCTGGTCCAGAGCCTGCGTCTGGGGCCGACTCGACGACGCCGACCTCATCGACGTCTCCCGCGCCGTCCTCGACACCGCCCACGTCCGGGCGAAAAAAAGGGGCGAACACACAGGTCCAAGCCCATCTGAGAGTCGAGCCAGTGCCGACCATGTGCTTCGGCGACCGGGCGTTGTGCAGCGCAGTCGCTCTCATCGCGTGTCGTAGTGGTGGCGCGCGGTTTCGATCTCGTCGTTGTGGTCGGTGACCCATCGGGCGAGGGCATAGACCGTTGCGCGCAGACTCTCGCCGAGTGCGGTCAGCTCGTATTCGACGCGCGGTGGGACTTCGGCGTAGGCGGTGCGGGAGACGATGCCGTCGCGTTCCAGGTGGCGCAGGGTGAGGGTGAGCATGCGCTGGGAGATGCCCGGGACCCGCTGGTGCAGCATGCCGAAGCGCAGGGGGCCCTGGCTCAGGAGGCCGATGACCAGGACCGACCACTTGTCTCCGATCCGGTCGAGGGTCTCGCGGAATCCGCGGCCGTTGTCCGGCCAGGTCTCGCATGGGTGGGGGATGTCGTCGGGCCAGGTCTCCTGCGAGTGCGGGGTGCGGGCGGCGGCGTGGTCAGGGTCAGCTGTGTGCTCTGCGAACATCGATGTGCCTTTTGTGAGGTCCTCGATACATCCCTACCGTGGGGTTACGCACTCATCGTAAGCAATCGAGGTAGCAGCATGTCTTCCCTCTCTTCCCCCCTTCCCACCGTCGCGGTCGTCGGGGCCGGCCCGGGCCTGGGCCGCGCCGTGGCCCGCCGCTTCGGCACCGCCGGGCACCCCGTCGCTCTGATCGCCCGCAATGCTGACAAGCTCCAGGACGCCGCCGATGCCCTGGCCGCCGAGGGCATCGCCGCCCGCGCCTACCCGGCCGACGTCACCGACGCCAAGGCCCTGACCGGCGCGCTGGAGGCGGCCGCCGAGGAACTCGGGCGGATCGGTGTGCTCTCCTACAGCCCGGCCCCCACCTTCCCCAACGTGGCCGGCCGGGTTCCCGATCTGAAGGAGCTGGGGTTCACCCCCGCCGCACAGACGACCCCGGAGTCGGTGCGGTCCATGTTCGACATGCTCGTCGGTGGTGCCCTCACCGCTGCCGCCACAGTTCTGCCGGGCATGCGTGAGGCGGGCGACGGCGCCCTGCTGTTCACCACCGGCACGACCGCCCTCCTCCCGATCCCGGGGATGAGCAATTCCGGCATCGCCCTGGCCGGACTGCGCTCCTGGGCCCAGGGCCTGCACAACGATCTCGCCGACGAGGGCGTCTACGTCGGCCACCTGTGCATCGGTGTCCCGATCATTCCCGGTTCCGGTGCGGGCGACCCGGACGCTCTCGCCGAGCGCTGGTACCAACTCGCCCGAGCACGCGACACCTTCGAGACCACCGTCGGGTTCTGAACCGCTCCAGGACCGCCCCGGTCCGGTCGTTGCGCAGCCGATGACTGCACCGGCAACACCGATGCTCGCGGCAAGGCGATCCGCGCCGACCATCGACGATGGCGCTGTGGACACGCTTGGAGCCCACCCCCAGCGGGCAGGCGGGGTGCCGGTGGTCAGCGGGGCGTGAGCCGTTGAACGCGATGTCGAGGAGGCGTGTGCTTGGGTCGGGGGCCGACTCGGCCGCGTTGGCGTTGGCGTTGGCGTTGGCCATGATGAACAGTTCCGCCGGCTGCACATCCGCTCGGGCGGTGCCGTGCGCGCCGGCGTTGGCGAGCAACTCCGCGAGGGCCCCCTCCAGCGGTTCGCGCCGGCTGCAGATCAAGAGCTGATGGTCACGCCGGCGGCCGGGTGAGTTTGGCGGCCACTGCGTCGAGGACCCAGTCCAGACCGGTCGCGAAGGATGCCTCGGCGTCCACCTCCGTGCCGTCGTACACGGCCTTGGTCAGCGCCGGGAAGCGGCCCGTGGCCAACATTCTCGTCACATGCGGGCCGGAGGCGCACTGCCAGTCGCGCTTGGACAGGCCCGTGGCGCGCTCGGCCCGCAGGTTCGCGATCTCGCGCCTGATCGCGCCAGTGAAGTAGGCGCCGACAGTCTCCACGGCGCGCATGACAGTGTCGACGTCGGCGAGGCCGTCGAGGGCGGACAGCGTGGCCTCGGCCACGGCGAGGCCGTTCGGGCCCAGGGTAGGGCGGCCGCCAAGCAGGTCGGCCAGCCATTCGTGACGGAGAGCGGCCCGTCTGGTGCGGTGGGCGAGGATGCGCAGCGCCTCCCGCCCGTCACCGGGCTGCTCCTCGGGGAGGATCTCGGCATGGACCTCGTCCACCATGAGGTCGAACAACTCGTCCTTGGTGGAGATGTATCCGTACAGCCGCATCGGGCCGGCGTTCAGCCGGGCGGCGACCTTGCGCAAGGACACCGCCTCCAGCCCGCCCTCGTCGGCCAGCGCGATGGCGGCGGCGACGATCCGCTCCCGGTCGAGCGGCACGGGTTGAGCCGGCGGCTCCGGCCGGTCCCACACAGTCATGGTCACACCGTTCTGTTGCGATGCATCGTCATGCGGAAATACAGTGTATCGGCATGAGGCATCGTATCGCCGTGGTCGGGAGCGGCCCTGCCGGCATCACCTTCGCCCGTGTCCTGCACCGCCATGATCACCCCGTCACCGTCCTCGAACGCGATCCCGCCCCCGACGCCCGCCCCCCGGGCGGCACGCTGGACCTGCACGAAGGGATGGGCCAGCGCGCGCTGGACAAGGCGGGGCTGCTGGCGGAGTTCCAGGCGCTGTCCCGTCCCGAGGGCCAGGCCATGCGCATCCTGGATCCGGACGGGACCGTCCTTCGCGACTGGCGACCCCGTCCGGATGACCGGGCCAATCCCGAGATCGACCGCGGGCAACTCCGTGACCTGCTGCTCGGCCCTCTCGACGTCCAGTGGGGCCGGGGCGTGACGCAGGTGGTGCCGG
Source organism: Streptomyces acidicola (assembly GCF_009377235.1). GTDB lineage: Bacteria > Actinomycetota > Actinomycetes > Streptomycetales > Streptomycetaceae > Streptomyces > Streptomyces acidicola. Next base: position 11,901 of record NZ_VMNX01000087.1, on the reverse strand, counting down.
GGACCCAGGACGGCGTACGGGTCCACTTCACGGACGGGCGACAGGAGACGTTCGATCTCGTGGTCGGCGCGGACGGTGCCTGGTCCCGGATCCGCCCGGCGGTCTCGTCGGTGACGCCGCACTACACCGGCGTCACCCTGGTCGAGACCTCCCTGGACGACGTCGACGCCCGCCACCCTGACCTCGCCCGGTTGATCGGTGACGGTTCCGTGGCTGTGTACGGCGTGAACCGCGCGCTCGTCGCCCAGCGCAGCAGCGGCTGCCACGTCAAGGTGTACGCCCAGTTCCGCGCACCGCTGGACTGGCACACGAACCTGGACCTGGCCGACGTCGAGGCCGTGCGATCGAATCTGCTGGCTCTGTTCGACGGCTGGGCCGCTCCCGTCCTCGACCTCCTCCGCCACGGCACCGCTTTCGTCCACCGCCCCCTCTACGTCCTGCCCGTGTCCCACACCTGGACCCACGTCTTCGGGGTGACGCTACTGGGCGACGCCGCCCATCTGATGCCCCCGTTGGGGGCGGGCGCGAACCTCGCGATGCTGGAAGGCGCCGAACTCGCCGAGTCCATCGCCACCGCCGGACCTGGAGATCTGGACGAGGCCGTCCGCGCCTTCGAGAAACAGATGTGGGCACGGGCCGGCAGGTGGGCGCAGATCACGACGGCCGGTCTGGAACGCCTCGTGAGCCCGGACCCCGCCGAAGCCCTCGCCCTCTTCGACCAAGTCCAGCCATCCTGACTGCCAAGCGCGAGAGCATCAGCACCAACAGCTCGCCACGGCTTCACGGGACAGTACGGCACCGCCGCGGTCCCTTCCGGCAAAACCACCGTCAGACGAACGCACGGACGCCTGCACCGAACGCAGCCCTCAGCCCGCTACCGCCAAAATCCGGTCCGATCCTCCTCGCTGGCCGGTACGGGCCGAGTGCCTCACGGCGTGGTCCCAGGAGGTGATGGCGGCGCTGGTGGCCGAGCGCCGCCCCGACCGGCCGGTACCGCCGGTGGCCGGTACCGCCGCGATCGGGGCGGTTGTGCATCTGCCGGCCGCCGCCATCGAGGAGGGCCGGGACCTGTCCTCGATGAGCGGTGTCCTGGCCGGCACCGCCCAGCGTCTGCTGCCGGCCTGACGGCCCGGCCTCACTTCAGGTGCCGGCCGAAGAACCGGTCGCCGTCCTCCACCTCGAACCACGGGGTGCCGGTGTGCCCGCCCATATTGGCGTGCAGCGTCTTCTCCTTGGTGCCGAAGGCGTCGAACAGGTCCAGGGCCCGCTGCCGGGGGTTCCCTTCGTCGTCCCACTGCAGCAGGAACAGCAGCGGGATGGTGACCTGCCGGGCCTCCTCGCGCTGGGCGCGGGGCACGTAACCCCCGGCGAAGAAACCGGCGGCCGCGATGCGCGGCTCGACCACCGCCAGCCGAATGCCGACGGCGGTCCACCCCGAGTACCCGACCGGGCCGCCGATCTCGGGCAGCGACAGGAGGGCGTCCAGGGTGGTCCGCCATTCCGGGACCGCCTTTTCGACCAGCGGGCCGATGAAGGACTCGAAGATCTCATCGAGCGGCTCGCCGGCCTGCATCGCCCGGCGGAGGTCGGCGCGGGCCTGCTCGTCGGCGACGGAACGGGGCCGGTCACCGCACCCGGGGGCGTCGATGGCGGCCACCGCGTAGCCGTGCGTCGCAGAGTGCCGGGCCCGGGCCACCAGCCGGGGTTCCCCCTTGGGCAGGCCGTTGTTGTGGGCCATCAGGATCAGCGGGGCCGGTGCGGCGGATCCAGGCGTCCACAGGGTGCCGGGGATCTCGCCGAGGGTGAATTCGCGTTCGAGGACGCCGTCGTCGAGGCGCTGCTCGGAAGTGAATTGCATGGTCGTGCCTTTCGGGAGTGCTCTTGAACGGCGCTCCCGGACGACCTATCGCCCGACCGTGACCCCTGAGGGGAGCACCCATGTCGAAACGTTCACGGGTACCACCTCCTCGTTCTCTCGCACGGCCTCCGGGAAAGTAGCAGTGGTTGCCGTGGTCCGCCAACAGGTTTTTGCGGAGGTTCCGGGGCCCGCCGCGAAGGCGGTCACGCTCAGCCAGCAAGATCCAACGGATTCACAGCCGCTCGCTTGACAAGTGCAGAGAATCCATGGAGACGCCACTGGTTTGCTGACAGCCGCTGACGCGCTGCCGCCGGTAGTTCAGAGAAGGTCGGTGTACAACTTCGTCGTCAACTGCCCGCCACAGCCGCCCCACAACAGCCCGCACCAGAACGCATCCCCCGGTGCCGCTGACGGAAGACACCCGCCTCGATCGCCTCCAACGGCAACGGCAGCGGCACCTCCGACTCCGCACCACCCAACACCGCCGTCTGAATACGCCTCGTATCCCCCTGCAAACGAGACCCAGGACGGCTGCGCCGCGTGATCGCGTCAGCCACGCATTGATCATTTCACCGCTGCTTGGGCTCCTCATCCAGCTTCCCGGCCGCCGGCCAGACGGCTCCGCCACCAGAGGTCAGAACGCCACTGCCGATGAGTGGCGAAGGGATCCGGCAGCGTGCGCTCGACGTACCTGGCATCCAGGGCACGCACTTGGCGTTCAAGTTCCGCGCGAGGCCTGGCAGGCAACTGCCGCACGACCTCCTCAAGCACGTCGCGAACATGCCGCACGTCGTCGAAAGAACAGCCGCGGCACGAACACTCCGCATCCTGCGGATACAGGGGCCGACGCCCCGGGGGTTGCAGAAATCCTCGATACCGCCGCAGCGCACGCTCGGTGGCGCCAGGGTAGATGTAGTAGTCGCCTGAGAGCCGCTCCACTCGATCTATGGCGATGCTGGTTCGGGCAGAGAGGCCGTGGATCCGGGCTGGAGGCAAGCTCCACGCGGCACGGGGGTTCTGTTGAGCGCGCAGCGCGCCGGGCCGCTTACGCGGCATCGACCTTTCGGTACATGGACATGAGGACCATCATGCCAGCCTCCACGGTCCGATGACTGCCAGGAAGTCGCATCCGGTATCGGCTCATCGCATCAGGACACAACCCCACATGAGGCCCGGGACGGATTGGCGAGACGTCCCTGAGAAGTTACGCGGATAGGCACTTTGCGATAACGCACTCCCCCGTGCCCAGGAAGCTCTGACGAACGGGCTTACGGGTGAGGGCAGCGTCAGGCAGATGCCTGCCCCGGGTGCCCCTCCCTGGACACGGTCACCGGCGGCGGGATGCTGATGTTCGGTGGCCGGCTGGGCGACCTGCTCGGGCGGCGGCGCGTACTGCTACTCGGCACCGGCCTGTTCGGCGCCGCGTCCCTGCTGGCAGGCCTGACCCCCACTTTTGCCCTGCTGGTGGTCGCGCGCCTGCTGCAGGGCGTGGGTGAGGCCATCGCGCTGCCTGCCGCGATGGCCACCATCGTCCTGATGTTTCCCGAAGGTCCGCGTCGGTCGCAGGCCCTGAGCGTGTGGGCGGCGGTGGCCAGTTGCGGTCTCGTGCTCGGGTTCGTCCTGTCCGGAATCATCACGGCCCACATGGGGTGGCGGTGGATCTTCCTGGTCTCGGTTCCGTTCGTCCTGGTTGTGCTGCTAGCAGCTGTCTTCCTGGTCGAGGGTGACCGGCCCGTGGCCAAGGACGCCCCGCTGCTGGACCTTCCCGGCGCGCTGTTGCTGACCGCCTGCCCGCTGCTGTTCACCTTCGGCGTGGTCGAGGCTGGTGAACCTGGAACGCCCGCATGGGTGGTCCCGGGGGCGCTGGCCGGGGCAGTGGCCGCCGGGGCCGGGTTCGTGCGGGTCGAGGCACGTTCACGCAACCCTCTGCTGCCGCTGCGCTTCTTCGCCAACCGCACGCGTGTGGCGGCCAACCTGGCCACGACGCTGCTGAGCGGGGCGTTGTCGACCTCGTTCCTGCTGTTCACCTTTTATCTGCAGGAGCGGCTGGGCATCGGCCCGCTGGGCGCGGGCCTGACGATGCTGCCTCTGGCGGTCTCGCTGATCGTGTTCTCCATGCTCGTGCCCCGTCTGCTGGGCCGCTGGGGAGCACGCGCGTGCGTGCTCGTCGGCATTGGGTTCACCGCGGCCGCGATGGCCACGATCGCGCTCGTCTCGGCCCTGCAGGCAGGCGGGGTGGCGATGATCCCGGCCATGCTTCTGGTCGCTGCTGGGATGGGGTTCGGCATCGTGGGGCTGCAGTACGCCGCGGTCAGCGGCGTCACCGAGGGCGATGCCGGGATCGCCTCGGGTGTGCAGCGCGCGGCCGACCAGTTGGGCGGTGCGACCGGGGTGGCAGTCTGCATCGGGACCGGGTTCGCCCCGGCCCTGCACCCCCTCGACCCATTCCTGGTCGCCACCCTGCTGGCCGCCATAGGCCTCGTGACCGGTGTGGTCGTGGCCTGGCGCATGCCCGCGCCCGCTCCCGCAGCGGACATGCAGAAACAGACCGGGTGACCTTCGCCCCGCCCGGGGTCTGCCGCCCCGATTGCTGAGGCGGCACACTCCGGCCGGGATTGCTGGTCAACGCCCTCTATAGCCAAGCGAAGGTCACGTGCCCGTCCTGCCCTCATCCATCACCGACCGTTGTGGGACCAGTTCCAAGCCCTCCTGCCCAAACGGGAGGCGGCCGCTCACCCGTTGGGCTGCCACCGCACCCGCATCCCCGACCGGGTCGTGTTCGACAAGCTCCTGGCCCGCCTCGTGCTCGGAGGCACCCACCAGCAGCACGCCGGCCACACCTGCTCGGCAACCACGATGAGGGCCCGGCGGGACGAGTGGATCGCCACTGGCCTCTTCGAGCGGCTGCGCCAGCCGGCGCTGGAGGCCTACGACGAGGCCATCGGTCTGGACCTCGAGAACCTCGTGGTGGACGGTTGCATCGTGAAAGCCCCTGGTGGCGGCCAGAACACCGGGCGCAGCCCGGTGGACCCAGGCAAGAGCGGTCTGAAGCGCTCGGTACTGGTCGACGGTGGAGGCTTGCCACTGGGGTGGGTGGGTGCCGACGTGAACCGCAACGACTCACCGCTACTGCGCCCCATCCTGGAGACTCTGCGCCTGTTCGGGTTCCGTCTGCCACCGGCGATCACGGTGCACCTGGAGGCCGACTGCCACTCCTGGCAGCGCTGTTCGCATCACAGTCCTGAATCGTCAGCAGTTCGCCTTCTGGCGCATCTCGGCCAGTGAGTAAGAACGGCACTCCCGGACCCTGAACACGCAGGTCACCTTCCTCCTCCGAACGGCGCGTCCGCGGGCGCCGAGGTCGCGGGCCGATGCGGTGTCCTCCCCACGACGCCGCATCGGCCCGCACCGCGTGAGTTTCCGTACGCGGCCACAGTTGGGAGCCTGACTGTCGGAAAAAAGGTTCTCCGGCACACCGAACCTCCCCCGGGCATTGCACATCTTCAAGCGCGTAGGCGCGCACTGACCTCGCGCGCCGATTCGTATGCGAGGGGAAACCGAAACTTCATGAAGAGCAAGCTGACCGCCGTGGCCCTTGCGGCGATCGTCGTCGCCGGCACTGCCGCTGCCGCCATCCCGGCCTCGGCCGCCTCCAAGGCCGAGCCGACCCGCTGCCACACCGCTGACCTGAAGGCCGGCTTCGCCATGGGGGATGACGCGAAGCCGGAGATGGAGCAGACCGAGAAGCAGACCCAGGCGTACATCTGGTTCACCAACCAGAGCGAGCGCACCTGCACCCTGTCCGGCTTCGCCGGCGTCGACATGATCGGCGCTCAGACGACCGACGGCACCTGGTCGCTGGCGCGCTCCTCCAAGACGCCCGAGAAGATGATCCTGGAGCAGGGGGACACGGTGGACTTCAGCATCACCCTGCTCCCGGTGGCCAAGTCCGCGCCGCAGAAGGAGAAGTTCGTTCCCGCGAAGTTCCTGGTCACCCCGCCGAACGAGACGGAGCACTTCACCCTGAAGTGGCCGTTCGGCGGCCAGATCCTCAAGCAGGACGGCGCCACCCGCCCGGCCACCTACCTCAACCCGGTCGGGCTGTAACCAACTGAACAGCCGCTGAGCTTCCCTTCAGCGTCGCTGGTGGCCACCGCAGGACTCCCGGAATGAGTTGAAGCCTCCGGGTGATGCGGTGGCCACGTCTGACACGCGGCACGCCCGGCCTTCTCGCCTGGGCCCTGGAGGTTTGTCTCCGGCACCAAATCTCCTGACACGCAGGAGGCGCCGGCCACGACTCGATGGCTGGCGCTGTTGCGCTGCGTAGTCGGCGACGAGTTGGGTCCTGTCCACCCCGCCCATGCCTTGGAGGACCTGGCCCAGCACGGCCGTGCCACCGCCCTCGACCCGCCGCCCGCTGTCGCGCAGCCTCGGCCCACTCGACGACCAGACCCTCGTCGGCTTCCTTCCTTCGCCTCGCTCGTCACAATGGCACGAGCCCGGCTCAAATCGCCGCTCGTATGGGGATGATGGACGAGACGCGCGACACACCCGGCGTCGTCTCGCCCTGGTTACTCGCGGACATGGACAAGCCGCTTGACGCAGGGTTCACATGACGCGGTTGTGCGGCAGCCCGGTCGGCCCGGGACGCCTTGCTGAGCCGTTCCGATCATGGCGTGAAGGGAACGTTGGGTCGGAGGCTCAGGTGGCACCTGCTCAACCCGGATCATCTGTTTGCCCCCGGGGAAATCCAGCCGTCAGGAGAGCCTCCCTTCCGGCGCACGGAGGCCGTATTTTTCAGTCAATCCATCTAAGTGCACATCAAGTTGGCCATGTATCAGACATATGCTCCCTTGGTTCAAGCAGAATCACACATTCGCCAACGCCAAACGACGTCGGCGAACCACACAACGGGAGGAGTCCTATGAGCACCAACCTTCTGCTGGAAGACACCACCGACCTCACCGAGCTGGACCTCGACATCCAGATCTCGGAGACCGACGGCGAGGGCCCCGCGTTCGCGGCGGGCGGAGCCACCTCACCCAGCACGTTCGGGTCGCCCTGCAACCTCTGCTGCGCCTAAGCGCCCGTCGTACTCGCGTGGGGCGGGGCCTGTCGCCCGCCCCACGCGAGTCGTGCCAGGCCTGGAACCGAGAGGGAGACGGAATCCGTGCGGGACGACGACCACTACACGCGCTACACGCCGCAGGACTGCCTGTTCCTGCGCATTTCGGCGATGCCCCGCACGGGACCGACCGGCCGCCTCCTCGGTGACTCCGCCGAGCAGGTGCGCGAAGCCGCCTGCCATCCGCTGTTCCGCGAGGCGCTTCACGTGGCCAGCGGCAGCCTCGCCGACTCCCTCGACCGGCTCGACTCGGGAGTGCACCCAGGGGGCAAGGGGCTGCGTCGTACGGCACTTGCCCTCTCCCGCTACGCGCTGCGGGCCGAGACCAGGCCCACGCCGTTCGGCCTCTTCGCCGGCGTGGCACCGGGGCGGGCGGCGGACACCACGAAGGTGAGCCTGGCCGGTCCCGGGCGGAAGGCCGTACGGCTGGACGCCGCCTGGCTGACGCGACGCGTCACGGAATGGCTCGCGCTGCCCGAGGTGAGGCGCGGCATCGACATCGTACTCAGCGATCTCTGCCGCACCCGGGGCGACCGGCTCGTCGTCCCTGGGAACGGCAGCGAGGCATCCCTCCGCAACACGGCCCTGGTGAGCTGGGTGTGCGAGCGGACGACGCGGCCTGTCCCCTACGCCGGGCTGCTGGAGCAGGCCGTAGACGTCTTCCCTCGATTCGGCCCCGCCCAGGTGGACGCCACGCTGTACCAACTCATGCGGCACGGCTTCCTGCTGACGTCCATCACCCCGCAGGACCTGGACGATGCGCTGTTCAACCGCATCGCGGCGGCTGTCTCTCGCGTGCCCGGGGCGGAGGAGGAACTCCGCTCCGTTCGCGCGGCGCTGGACGACTACGCCGCGACACCCCCGGGCGAGGGCCACGCGGCGTGGCGCAGGCTCATGCGGCTGACCGATCCCGAGGGCACCGCTGCCCGGCCACCCGTCCACGTGGATCTGCGCATGGACGCCGACGTTCAGCTGTCGCGGGCGGTGACCGAGGAGGCCGCCCGCTATGCCTCAGCCATGTGGGAGCTGTCCGCCGACTGGCTGACGCACGCTCACATGCGGACGTACCGTGATCGGTTCCTGGAGGCGTACGGCACCATCGGTGTGGTTCCCCTGGGCCGCCTCGTCGATCAGCACCGGGGCATCGGCTTCCCGCCCGGATACGGAGAACGGGGCGATGCTCGGTCCCCGGGGCAGCGCGAAGGGGAGCCACTGCCCAAGGCGCGTCGCCTCCTCACGCACGACTTGGTGCAGGAGGCGCTGCTGAGCGGTGACGACGAGGTCCGGCTCACCTCCGACCTGGTCGACCGGCTGGCCGTCGGTCAGGCGACGGGTGCGGCCGGCAGCCCTCCGAGGTCGCTGGAGCTGTGCTTCCAGTTGCTGGCCGAGAGCGGTGAGGCCATCGACCGCGGCGACTTCCGGCTCGTCTCCCCGGCGTACCCGGGTTCCTGGGTGGCCGGGGCGACCTTCGGCAGATTCGCCGAACTCGCGGGGATGGAAGGCGAGTTGCGGACACTCCTCGCCGGGCTGGGTGATGCCGGGACGGTGCCGGCCCAAGTGCTGTACCGGCCACGTACGGAGCGCGCGCTCAATATGGCGCAGGTTCCGCGCCTGCTGCCGTACCGGATTCCGGTGGGCGTCTACGCCGACCGAAGCGCGCCCGGCGTCCTGGACTGGCGTCAACTCCTTGTGACACCGGACGCGTCGGGGCTGCGGTTGGTGCTGCCGGACGACGGACGCGAGGTTCTTCCCGTCGTACCGCACATGGTGGCCCTCGAGCGGGAGGCGCCGCCCGTGGCCCGTCTGCTGGTGGACCTCGTCTTCGGCCGGGCCAGGACGTGGACAGGGTGGAACTGGTGCGGGCTGGAGGGACTGCCGTACCTCCCCCGGGTGACGTACGGCCGCGTCACGATCTTCCCTCGACGCTGGGTGCCCGACCGGCATCTGCGCGAGGCGGCGGACGGCAAGCCGGGAGAGGGCACGTCCGGATGGGACGAGGCGGTCGCGGCGTGGCGCGTGCGCTACCGCGTATCGGATGAGGTGAACCTCGCTCGGTGGGACCGTACGTACCGCGTGGACCTCACGGATCCCTGGCACCGGGAGGTGTTCCGCCACGAGGTCCGCCAAGGCGGCTCCCTGGCGATCATGGAGGATCTGACGGACGGCGGTCGCGCACTGGGCTGGTCCGGCGGACACAGCGGCGAAGTCGTCATCCCCCTTGCCCGGACCACCGCGCCGGGACCGTTCCCGCGGCCGGCCGGCGGCGGCGTACGACGGAACGATCAGCAGCAGACCACGCGCCTGTCGCGCCCCCCGGTGTCGTCGCGTCGGCCCACGGACCACAGCATTCAGCACCTACCGGGTGAGGAGTGGCTCTACGCCAAGTTCTACGCGGTCCAGGACACGCACGACGAGTTCCTGCACACCTGCCTGCCTGCTCTCGTCCGCGCGGTCGGAGATGAACTGCGCAGCTGGCACTTCATCCGATACCGCGATCCGGACCCCCATATCCGCCTCCGCCTGCACGGTGCGGCTGAAGCCCTGCGCACGACGGTCCTGCCTCAGCTCGCCGCCGTGAGCCGGGGCTGGCAGGAGGCCGGGGTGATCAGAACCACGGTCCTGGACACCTACCGGCCCGAGACCGACCGCTACGGCGGGCCGGAAGCCCTCCCCCACGCGGAGCGGATGTTCTGCGTGGACGCCCGGTCGGCACTGGCCCAGCTCGGGATGCGGGCGCGGGGCCGACTGACCCTGTCCGCCCCGGTGCTGGCGGCCGTCAACCACGCGCTGCTGCTGGAGTCGCTCGGCAACTGGGACTGGTCGGCGTGGATCAGCCGCGTCGTACCCAAAGGGCCTGCCCATTCCACCTACCGGCGGTACCAGGAGCAAGCCAGGTCGCTGATCGTCCCGGGGCGTACCGCCGAGAGCGCGACCCCGGTACTCGGCGCTCCCCTCACCGACCTGTGGACCAACACGCCCGAGACCAGGAAGTACGGTGCGCTGCTGCTGTCCGACGCGGGAGGGACGCCCGGTACCGGTGAGCACGCCGAGGCCGTCCTGTCGCTGCTGCACATGCAGCACAACCGCCTTCTCGGCATCGACAGGGCCCAGGAGGACATCGGATACGCCGTGCTGCGCGGCGTCGCCCGTGACCACCAGGGCCGCCTGGCGCACGCCCGGGACGAGGAGGAGGCCGAATGACCGCGCCCCGGCACGCGGACGAGGCACGAGACGTCGCCGCACAGGTCTTCGACCGGCTCGCCGACCCCGATGCCACCGCTGTGGACGCCCTCAACCCGGACCTTTCATCGCCGGTCATCGTGCGGGAGCTCCTGTGGTCGGACCTGTCCCTTTCCAGCGGCTACCCGGGAGTGTCGTTGGCCTACACCGGGCGCGGTCGCCCCAGCGCCGAGGACGCGGCGCGAGCGCATGCCTACCTCGTCCGTGCAATGCGGGCGATGGCCGCCACCGCCCACCCCCCGGCCGGCATCTACACGGGCCCGGGCGCCGTCGCCGTCGCCGTCCTCGTCGCCCACCACGCCACCGGCGGCTACCGCTCGGCTCTGGACCGACTCGACGACCATCAGCGTCGCCTCGTCCGCCGTGCGCTTCCCGAGGTGCGTGACACCCCGACGATCACCAACGGGGAGTTCGAGCTGGTTCGCGGTATGAGCGGCGTCGGCCGCTATCTGCTGGCTCGCCGTGAACAGTGCGATGAGGAACTGGGCCTCGTCCTCACCTACCTGACGCGCATGGCGCACGGTGAGATCACCCACCGGAGCCGACAGGTGCCCCGCTGGTGGACGTGGGCGGCGCCCAGGCTGGGGCAGGAGGTCGAGATGCCCGACGGGCATCTCAACCTCGGGTTCTCGCACGGTGTGGCCGGGCCATTGGCCTTGCTGTCGTTGGCCTGGCAGCAGGACGCGGTCGTGGACGGGCAGCGCGAAGCCGTCGAGCAACTGGTCGGCCTCCTGCAGACATGGGCTTTCGAAAGTGAGGACGGCAGCGGACCGGTCTGGTCGAATCACGTGACCCTTGAAGGCTGGGCGGCCGGGCCGCAGGGGCCACCGCCTCGTCAGCGCCCGTCCTGGTGCTACGGCGCCCCGGGGATCTCCCGTGCGATACAGCTCGCGGGGCAGGCGTTCGACCGGGCCGAGTGGGTCCGGCTGGCTCACCACTCCCTGCTGCCGCTCCTGGCCACGGATCCGGAGACATGGAGCATCGACAACCCCAACCTGTGCCACGGGTGGAGCGGTCTGATGCACCTGCTGGCCGTCCTGAACGAGTCCATCGGCGACAGACGCCTGGCCGACCTCGTCGACGACATGGCGGCCCGCACCCTCGCCCAGTTCCGCCCCGAATCCCGGTTCGGTTTCCAAGCCACCCTCACGGACGTCCCGCAGCCGGCCGACACCCCCGCGTTCCTGGAAGGCGCCGCCGGGACGGCTCTCGCCCTCGACGCCTACGCGGACGGCCGCACCACGACCGACTGGGACATGGCCCTGCTCCTGGCCTAGTGAGCCGCCTCCTCCGGGGAAGCCGTGTGGTCCGTGCGTGCCTGGTCGGGGGCGAGCTCTCACAGGAGGCCGGGGGAGAAAACGCCGCCGGTGAGGATCGTGGCCGGGGAAGCGACACCGAGGTCGTGGCGCAGTGCGGCGGCGAGACCGACCGCGCCCGAGGGTTCCAGGATCAGGCCCAGGTGTCCCTCACCAACCGCAGCGCCCTCCGGATGTCCATTGCCGATCACCGCGCCGCCGAGTGCGGGGCCCAGGGCGGGTGCGACGGCGACGGCGATCGACGTGGCGCCCATGGTCGCGCCACGGCGGTGCGCGGGCACGTATCGCATCACCGACGTCATCAAAAGGGGCACCATCGTCGCGGTTCCCCCCGCCTGCACGATCCGTGCGGTCAGGAGCAG
>NZ_VMNX01000086.1 GCF_009377235.1 Streptomyces acidicola | reverse complement strand
TCCTTCAAAGACTTGGTCGTCTTGAAAGATCAGCCGGTGGCCGTTCGTCTATGCGGGCCTCATCCCGACGCTGGAGCAAACCCCCAGATCAGGTCAAAACCCGTACACCACTTCTCGGGACTCAACCGCCACTGCCCACCACAACGACCAGGTGAGAACGAAGCTCGTCGATCTGGTCGACCTCGCTGTCCAGCGGCCCTATCGGTGCAAGGACCGTGAGTACGTGCGTGTGGCCCGGGCGGTGGACGGAGACGAGTTGCGCGGCAGGCTCCACAGGGCTCATCGCTCGGGGAACTCGTGGGCACAGCTCCACGCGGGCTACGTTCTCTGGCTCCTGAACCATCCCGAGGTGCCGAACACCCGACATGTTTGGAAGACGTGGCTTGCCGGCACGCGCACCCGCTGATTCAGGGCGCACGCTTTCCAACTGTGTTGGCGGTCTCTTGGGCTGCGTCCGGGGGCGTTCACCAACGGTCATGGGCGGCCGGCGTGGGCGGCAACAACTGCTGACAGTCCCGTCTGAACGACCGTGAACGGGGCTGAATGAGACGGGAACTGAGACGGGCGGGGCGGCGAACGCTCGCTCTGCCGACGCGGTGCGTCGGGGTCCCGTGACAGCACTTCGAAGACCAGGGCTGGGAGCGGCTGGCCGCTGGCGACCAGTGGGAGGAACACGGGCCGGTCTTCTCCTCGGCCGTGGGTAAGCCCCTCGACGCGACCAACGTGCGGTGCGCCTTCCGCCAGGCGCTCAAGGTCGCCGAGGGGATCAACGTCAACGAGTGGACCCGTCGGGAGCTCCGCCACAGCTTCGTCTCGCTGCTCTCCGACCGCGGCGTCCCCCTGGAGGAGGTCTCCTGGCTCGTCGGCCACTCCGGCACGGCCGTGACCGAGGAGGTCTACCGGTAGTAGATCCGGCCCGTGATCCAGACCGGCGCCCGTGATCATGGACGGCATCTTGAAGCGCGATCCGGAGCGCTGGTCACGCAGATAGGCATGCAGACGAAACAGGTGAGGCTCCTACGGATATCCGTAGGAGCCTCACCTGGTGTTTCACTGTCGGGGTGGCGGGATTTGAACCCACGACCTCTTCGTCCCGAATGAGGTTCGATCATGTTGACCACCTGCTGTTGACGATATCGTTGCAGGTCAGCGCGTTGGTGATGGTTGGCCTCGGGTGGTCTCGCGGGGGCTCTGGGGGAAGATCTTCTCCCAGATTTCTCCCAAGCAGCGAGGGGACGGCATGACGGTTGCTTCCGCACGCCGCGTCACGAAGGCGAATTTGCGCGATGCCGTACGCCGTCAGCGGCAGCGTGGCGCGTGGCACACCGCCGCCTACGCATCGCTCGCGCAGAGGAGATCGGCTGAACCGTCCTTTCAAGGACCTCGGCGCCTCTTTGCTCTGCCCGAGGGAGTTGGCCGAACCCGCGCGTGCACCTGCACATTTGGAGCAAGAATGGCGGCCTGGTGGATCAACAAGGCGCAGGGGGCGGAGTTTTGCATGACGAGCCAGGTGGAAGTAGGCGGCCTGAGGATCGCCAAGGCACTGTCGTACGTGTGTGGGCATCGGGACGAACTCGCCGCGCTGCTCGACGAGGACGACGCCGCCTTGCGTGCTGTCGAAGCCGTAGTCGGCAGGCCGCCCGCGGACGACGTCTCGCTCACTGTCCTTCTGGACGCTTTGCACGCAGCGGTTCGACGCGCAGGCGACCCGTCGGGGGTGTATGGGGGAACGGGCCGCAGTGTCATACTGGTCGGTGTTGCTGATTTAGACGTCGTGTACCGGTGCCCCTTGCAGCTGTGTATCGGTCGGTCCGGTCATGAAGTGGACGACGACGTGCCACGCTGCCAGTTTGCCCCCGGCGAGACGGCGCTGATCCGGGAGAGGCTCCCGTAGTGGGAGGGCTGCTCAGTGAACTCAGCAAGAAGCTGGCCGAGCGGTGGCTGACTCTCCTCGTACTCCCAGGCGCGCTCTACTTGGCGGTCGCCGCAGCCGGACACACCCTCGGGCAGAGTGCCGCGCTGGACGTGGGGCGGCTTACTCACGCGATCTCGGACGTTGCCCGGGCTCCCGAGGCCACCACGGTGGGCGGCCAGGTCGTGCTGCTCGCTGCCATCCTGGCCGGTGCGGCCGTCACTGGTCTGGCCGCCCAGTCCCTCGGCTCCGTTGTCGAGCGTGTGGCCCTGGCTGCCGGCTGGGGCGCATGGCCGTGGTTGTTCGGCGAGTTGGCCGAGCGTCACGTGTCACGCCGACAGCGTCGCTGGGACGCGGCACGGGCGGAGTACGAAGCCCTACGGCTTCTGGAGCGTGCTCCGCGTCCGGCTGACCGCCCCAGGCCCCGGGAGCGTCATCGTGCGGCCCACAGGTGCGAACGTATCTCCGTGGAGCGGCCTGAACGGCCGACCTGGAGTGGTGACCGGATCCACGCCACCGCGGTCCGGCTAGACCGAGACGCACATGTCGATCTCCTCATCCTCTGGCCACACCTCTGGCTCGTGCTGCCGGAAGAGATACGCGGCGAGATCGGCAGGGCCCGCGCCGCGTTGACGCGAGCTGCCGTCCTCGGTGGATGGGCCCTGCTCTATCTGCCTCTGGCCTGGTGGTGGTGGCCCGCGGTGCCGCTCGCCGCCACGCTGGTGGTCATTTCGGCCCGTCGCCTCCGTACTGCCTCGGACACCTACGCCACGCTGCTGGAGGCATCTGTGCGCCTTCACCTGACGGACCTGGCCGACAAGCTGCGCATCGAGGAACAGCCAATGGGCCCTCCACTCGGTGGCGCGGTCATGCGACGGCTGAGCAGCCTGGCGCCAGCGACGGAGCCGGCTTCGTGAGCTCCCTCGCATTCAGAGGCTCGCCTCGGCAGACCTGGACAGTGCAGCAATCAGACCTACCGGAGACCGGGAAGTGACAGGACGGTTCATGCAGGGGCGCGAGCAGGACTTCGCAAGGGAACACGAACTGGAGCAGCGGATTGCCGTAGTGGGGTTGCGGCTCGAACGGCTGGCCCGTGAACAGGACCTTGGTGTGGTGCTGGAGCCGGAAGCACTGGTCGAGGCCCGCCAACTTGCCGCAATACTCCGAAACGACGAGTCCGACCTGGAAGGTCATTACGTCCTCGGTTGGTTGCACGCCTTCAGGTACCGGGCACTTCCCGAAGGGGCTGGGCAGCGGGACAGAGAGGAAGCCGTCGCGAAGTTCACGCCCTGTTTCGTGTTCGGCGCAGATGAGGAGGATCTGCCAGACGAACTCCTTCCAGATGTGGCCCAGCACGCGCTTGGTTTCGTCTGGAGGATCCAGCAAGGGATGGACGCTTCGCCGAGCCCGGCGCTGCGCGCAAGAATGACCGATCTCCTGCGGCGCATCGCGGCCGCTATTCCCCGTGGACAAAGCGAGCACGCGGAAACGCTGTCCAATCTTTCCGTCATCCTGAAATCCCACTTCGACGTGGGTGGCGAACGAGCGGATCTGGACGCGGCGATCGACGCTGCCCAGGGCGCAGTGGAAAGCACGGCGACAGGGCACCCGAACCAGCCGGTCATGCTGTCCAACCTGTCGGGTGTGCTGATGGAGCGCTTCACTCATACAGGTATGGCGGCGGACCTGGACGATGCGATCGAGACCGGCCGACTGGCAGTCCAAGCTGCCGCGGGCTCCCCTGCCCACCGGGCTGGCGGACTCAATAACCTGGGCACCGCGCTGCAGACCAGGTTCACCGAGAGAGGCATCCTGTCGGACCTGGACGCGGCGATCGAAGCCTTCCAAGAAGCGTCAGACCTCTGTGCCGAGGACGACGACAAGGCAGGATTTCTTCACAATCTTGGGATCGCCTGGCGGGCCCGATATGAGAGCACTGGTGTCCCGGCGGATCTGGACAGCGCGATCGAGTGCGGCCAGACCGCAGTAGAGGATGCCTCCGAGGAACATCCTGGACGCTCCATATTCCTGTTTGGGCTCGGTGACATCACGCTGACTCGATTCGAGCGGACCGGGGAAACAGCCTATCTGGACCGATCCGTCAACGCGTTCCAGGAAGCTCTGGAGATGCTCCCGCCGGGGCACCGGGCTCGTGGACTTCGTCTCTCCGGCCTGGGTCAGGCTCTCCTGGCGCGATACCGCAACGGCGGCGACAGATATGACCTTGATACGGCGATCGAGATGAACCGCGCTGCTTCCCGGGAAATTACCCCGAACCAGACCGAGTTCAACGCGGCCCTCAACAACTTGGCCATCTCTCTCTGGCAGCGTTTCGAATGCACTGGTGATATGGCCGACCTGGACGAGGCGATCAGTGTCAGTCGCGCTTCCGCTCAGGCCACCGCGGACGGTCACGTCGACCGATCGACCCGTCTGTCCAACGTCGGTCTGATGCTGTGGACTCGGTTCAAGCACACCGGGGGGATGTCGGACCTGGACGCCGCGATCGAGTTCGCGCACGGAGCTGTGAAGACGGCGCCCCGTGAACACTCCGCCTTCGCGGCGATGCTGTCCAATCTCGGCGCAGTGTTGTTGCAGCGTTACGAACGGAACGGGGACCCCCAAGACCTCGACGAGGTGATCCGAAGGAACCGCGAGGTCCTCGGCATTGTGGATGCAAGCAGTCCTGACCGTCCTCGTTTCCTCGCGAATCTGTCGGTCGCCCTGTATGCCCGCTTCCAGCGCGCTGGAAGCTTTGAGGACTTGGACGGCGCGGTTGCGGCGGGACAGGATGCGACCGCCACCGTTCCATCCCACCACCCTGAGCGCTCGAGGTACTTGTCCTTGCTGGGGGGTGTGCTGACCGTCAGGTTCGAGAAGACCGGGTCTACTGCGGACCTAGACGACGCGGTGGTTGCGTGTCAGGCCGCGCTCGACACCTCGCCGGCAGAACATCCTGAGCGTGCCGACTACCTGTTCCAGCTCGGGTCGGCCTTGCACCGCCGTTATCAGCGGACTCACTTGAGACAGGACTTTGATCGCGCCCTGGCCGCCCACATGGAAGGCGCGCGAGCCGACGGGGCTAGGCCCTCGATTCGGATTCGGGCCGCCCAGGCAGCGGCTTCAATGACCGGACGGTCGGATCCTGATCTCGCAGCTGATCTCCTGGACGGTGCCGTACGCCTGCTGCCCGAAGTGGCAGACCGCCGGCTGAGTCGCGGTGACCAGCAGCACGCCATGGGCAAGTGGTCCGGGCTGGCCGGAGATGCGGCGGCACTAGCTCTTGCTTCTCGCGAAGGCACACCCGCTGAACGGGCGGCGCGAGCACTGCAGTTGATCGAGGTGGGTCGCGGCGTCCTCCACAGCCAGGCGTTGGACATGCGGAGCGACCTCGCAGAGCTTCGCGAGCGCCATCCCGACCTGGCCCATCGCTTCGAGGTACTTCGGGACGAGCTGGACCGGCCGATGGAATTGGCTTCCCTCACGGAGCCTGACGGACAAGTAAGCGCCGCGGTACGTGCGGTCGATGCCGAGGAGCAACGACGCAGCCGCGCCGACCAACTTCAGGCCACGCTGGGCAACATCCGAGCGCAGGAAGGATTCGCCAGCTTCGCTCGTCCGCCCGCCGTCAGTGAGCTCCTGGCACAAGCCGCCTCCGGCCCGGTGGTGAGCTTCACCGTCAGCCACTACCGCAGCGACGCACTGCTGTTGACGTCCGATGGAATCGAGTCCCTGAACCTGCCCGACCTTACGTACGACCTCGTCATCGACCAGATACAGACTTTCCATGGGGCACTGGAAACCGTTGCGGACCCGCGCATGTCGCCTCTCACGCGAAAGGAGGCGCAAGCGACGCTTCACGCTGTCTTGGGGTGGCTGTGGGACGCGGCGGCCGAGCCGGTCCTGCGCAGCCTTGGTTTCACTGGTGAGCCCTCTCCCGGACAGCCGTGGCCCCGCGTCTGGTGGGCGCCTGGCGGGCTCCTCTCGCTGCTACCTCTGCACGCTGCCGGCCATCACTCCGAGCCGCTCCGGGCCGACTTGAGAGACGGGGAACCGCCGACAGTCATGGACCGTGTCATCTCCTCGTACACCACCACTATCCGCGCACTGCACCACGCGCGCCGTCGTCGCACATCCGCGCCGTCCGTGAGCCGGTCACTGATCGTGGCCATGCCCACAACTCCGGGCGTTCAAGGTCGCCTGGACCACGTCTCGGAAGAAGCCGCACTGCTGTGCGGCCTGCTGCCCGAGCCGACGCTCCTCATGGCGCCGGGTGCAGAAGCTGACGGCATGACCGTCCCCGGGCCGGAGACACGACCGACCAAGGCTCGGGTCCTGAAGGCCCTCTCCGATTCCGGGATCGTTCATTTCGCGTGCCACGGTGCCCACGACCCCGACGACCCGTCCCAGAGCCTGTTGCTTCTGCACGACCACGAACGTGATCCGCTCACGGTGGCGAGCCTTGCAGGAATGAAGATGGACTCGGCCCAACTGGCCTACCTGTCAGCGTGCCGAACAGCGTTCATGGAATCCGTGGAGCTGATCGACGAGGCCATCCATCTCACATCGGCTTTTCAGCTCGCGGGTTTTCCCCACGTCATTGGCACCCTCTGGGAGATAAACGACGAGGTGGCCTCGCATATGGCAGCTGACTTCTACGCTGAGCTCGGCGGGGTCACCGACCAGCATGCTGACCTCGACACGGATGCGGCGGCCCGTGCTCTGCACCACACTGTGCGCAGGGTCCGTGATCGCTATTCCAAGTCCCCCTACCTCTGGGCGGCCCACTTGCACGCCGGGATCTGAACGCGGGCGGTGTCGCTGCTGAGACGCGGCATCGACATACATACTGTTGTCGATGCCGCGTGCACCTTGGTCTCGACTGATCGTGAGTGCGCGGTGATTGAGTGTCCGTGACGCGGATCTTCCGCGATGGACATGTAGAAACTCCCCAGGCTATGGCTCACATTGCGGTGGTTGGGGTCCGACCAGGCCGAGATCCGACAGGACTTGGTGAGCCAGTTCGAATGGCTGGTTGCGGGGGCCGTGGGGTACGGAGGCAGCGGATTCGAAGCTGCGCTGTGCGGCGAGAGCTCGGGGGCCTACAAGTCCGGTGAGCCGGTAATGCCGCCAGAGGGGAACCGGCCGGCGAGCATCGACCACGATGAGGTCGGGTCGACGCCAGACAACCAGCGCCCAACCTCCCCCGCCGGACTCCGAGCCCGAGTCGGCCCAGGCCCCGACCAGGGGCGCATCCTCGGCGGAGCCGACTGCTTCGAGTGCCACCAGCGCGGGGTTGCTGAAGCGGCCGGTGACATGGAGCAGGAGTCGTCCGTGGCGGTGTACGTCGCGCCCCTTCTCGGCGAGGGACCATACGGCGTCAGCGAGGGGATCGTCCTGGACGACGTCCGACGCGACATCGAGCACGGCGGCTTGGTCGACGGCCGGGCCGAAGGCTGTGTCGAGCAGCGCCGTGTATTCCGCGATGTACGCGGAGTCCACTGCGGGAAGCAGGTGGCCGACTGCCTGGGAGGCTTCGTTGAAGGCGAGTGTCTCAGGGGTGATCTCGTAGCGCGGGGCGTGGCTTCGGAGCACGGCGAGGGCGACTGCGGCGAGGCTGCCGACCTGGGGCTCGATCCGCTCGGGGAGATCATTTCGGTTCAGTGCGCGGACGGCCCGGGAAAGCAGCGGCAGCCAGTCGGATTGTGCTGGAGACCAGGCGCCGGCCGCGACGGTCCACAGGGTCAGCCGGACGACGAGCATGCGCTCGGGAGGACCCAGGTGGGGAGCGAGGGCGACGAGGCGCTCCACCCAGCGCCGGTATCTACGGCGGACTTCCTGGTCGGCCTGCCGGAGGTCGGGCAGGGTGGCGGTGCTGCTCGCTTCGGCATCGGCTGCCTCGGGATCGTGCTCTGCCGCCATGGTCTCGGCGTCGTCATCGTCGAGGGCGGCTTCGCTGTCGTCGGTGAACCGCTCGTCCCAGGAGACGGGCAGCAGGTCCTGAAAGGGCGTGCTGATGTCGGTGGGAAGGGGGAGTCCCAGCGCGAAGCGCGTGAGCGGGTGTCCGACGCGTCCGGCGCATTCGTCCAGATAGCGCTCCCAGCCGTCCTCGTCGCCGTCAAGCGGGGCCGTCGCGGCGGCACCGCCGGTGCTGCTGCTCGCGGATACGCCCGCTGAGGTGGGGGGCAACCCCGTACGAAGGGTCTCCAGGTCGCCCAGGAATCGTTCGGCGAGCCGGGGGTCCGTGAACAGGTCGGGTGGCCGTGTCGTGGGGGCCTGGGACTGGGTCGGGGTCATTCGGCGCAGCGCGCGGTCAGGGTCGACGACGAACACGATGTTGCCGAAGCTCGGTACGCCGTCGCTGTCGACTACGACCAGGCGCACACGGCTGCCCGCATCGGCCGGAGCCGTCACCGTCAGCGTGGCCTGTCCGGGCGGGATGTCGGCGATGCGCTCCCATGCCTCCGGCGGTGCTGCGGCCTGAGACAACTCCAGGTGAGCGGTGTCGGAGAGAGGCCGGGCCACGCTGATCTCCAGGCCGTCCGGTACGCGTAGGGCACCGAGCAGCAGTGGCCCATTGCCGGCGATGGGGCGGGGAAGGGGCGGGACTGTGTGCAGCCGGGCGGCGGGCTCGTCGGTGCCGTCCGGAAGGAGGGTGGCGGGGATGGGGGCGATGATGCCGAGTTCGCAGTTGCCGCCGTCGCTCTGGGAAAGCAGCAGGGCCGCAGCGGAGAGGTTCGGGCTGCCGGTCAGGGCCCACCGCTGCCCCTCGGAGACCCACTCGACGAGTTTCCCGTGGCGGTAACGCTGGTCGTTGTTGCTGATGACGCGTCCGTCGTACTCCTTCACCAGGGCGGCGACCGACGGACCGTCGAGATCGCTGAGTCCGGGCTGGTAGGCGAGGGTGAACCGGCTCGGACGGAAACGTTCGAGCAGCCGCCGCAGTGCCATCGAGCGCCGGTCGTAGAAGGGCGCGAACACGGCCAGTTCATCGACGGGCCCCTGCGGCAACTGATCGATGATCGGCGAACGCAGACTGCTAACGACGCGGACCTGTGGCGCGGTGGGTGTCCTGTCGCGGTGGAGCCGGTCCAGCAGCGCTGCGACCCGACCCAGCGCCTGTGGCACTCCGGCGGAGAACCTCACCTCTTCCGGGAGGTCGCGCAGCCATGCCGACAGCTCCGGAACCGCGGTGGGACTCTGCTCGCCGTCCACCCGCAGAACCGTCCACAGTTCGGCGTTGGCCTGCCACCCGGCCAGCGTGGTGTTGCCGGAGCCGAGGGCGATGATGGCGTGTTCGGGTCCGGCGAGGACGATCAGCTTGGGATGGAACGCGGCACCGTGAGCGTATGCCATACCGGCGAGGTAGCTCCGGCCGGCCCGCCGGACGGAGCGGGGATCGTTCCGGGCCATGGAGACGTCTCCCGCCACCGTGACGCGTGCGCCGGTGGCCTGAGTGACGCCGAGGGCGACCTCCTCGAAGAAGCCGAGATCGGCGGTGAAGCTGAGGAAGAGTGCTTCCTCCAGGTTCCGCCCGCCCGCGCGCTCCTCGTCGAGGATGAGGGTCAGTGGGGAGGCGAACGCGGTTGGTGGCTCCACCACTCCCGGTGCCGGCGCTGTCTCAGTCAACGAGAGCCCTCCCGCTACTGGTCACCGACCAGTGCTGGTCGTCGTAGTGCAGCACGCCGCAGGTGGCCAGGACGGTCCCGAGCTGGTCCAGCCGTAGCCCGACGTCACCGCGCCCCTCCTGGCTCGTCCGGTACAGCAGCCCGCCCCGTTCGTGCAGCCGGGTCGGTAACCACAGCGTGCCGTCAGGACGTCGGCGGGCCTTGG
The DNA here is from genome assembly GCF_009377235.1 of Streptomyces acidicola. Lineage (GTDB taxonomy): Bacteria > Actinomycetota > Actinomycetes > Streptomycetales > Streptomycetaceae > Streptomyces > Streptomyces acidicola. Next base: position 25,105 of record NZ_VMNX01000086.1, on the reverse strand, counting down.
CCAGCGCGATCCGCTGCGACCGCGCCACCAGGTCGTAGGTGAGTCGGCGGGCGACATCGCGCAGTTTCATGGGCCGGGCTTCGTCAAGCCGCCGCTGGATCCACTCCGGGCCGAGCTCGACACCACGCTGGCCGAGGAACGCGTCCCGGACCCGACCGGTGAGTTCGTCCACCCGACGGGCACTGGCGGCGAGCACCCGCAGTTCGGCGAGGGGCAAGGAATCGCCTGCCCACCGGAGGTCGTGCTCGGCGGGCAACGGCGTTCCGGCCGTGCTCTGCGTCGCGGGCAGGGAGGACAGGAACGCGTCCACCGTCACGTCGGGCAACTCCGCGGCGAAGCGGTCGGCCACTTCCTCGATCGGCACCAGCCCGTCGACCTGTTCCACGAGCCAGGACCACAGGCGGCGCCAGGCTCCGACGGAGTAGTTCCGCAGCACCACTCCGCGCCAGGCGCCGGCCGCGTCGATGCCGCTGGTCACGGGATCGGTGGTCAGGAAGTCGCCGAAAGCGAGCACCTGGCCGATGTCGCGGGTGAAGTATCGGACGGGATGTGTGGCGACCACACGAGCCAGAAGCTGAATCGTCTGTCGTCGCGTTGCCGAGCGGGAGCCTGCTTCGGCCGGTGCACCGGGCTCGCACATGAGGTTCGCCAGCCACGCCCCGTCAGGATGCTCCCCGCCCACGCACACGCACAGCCGGTCCCCGAAAGGGGCGAGATCATCCACGTTCAGCGTGTCCTCGGCGGCCAGTTCGAGCAACCCGCCCAGTCCGGCTCGTAGTGCTGCGGTCTCAAGCCGCGGTCCGGGAACCGGCATGGGTCCTGCACCGAGGATGCCGAGCGCGACCTCGGATCCGGCGTACGGTGCCCAGAACCCCCACGAGTTGCCCACGTACCCGTTCTTGCCCGGGGCCTCGGCTTCGGACATGGTGACCGTCCCGGAGTGCAGCCGCCGGGCAAGAGCATCGACCCCATGAGCACGCGGCAGCCACTCCAGAGCCTGCGGATGATGCGCGAACGACACGGCGGACAAAGCCACTTCGGCGCGGCGCAGCAGGGTCTGGGCGGCCGGGACCGTCAGGTCTTCCGTATCGGCTTGCGCTGCGATCAGCCCGTGCAGAGCGTAGTAACGCGCGTGCGGGGTCAATGTAGTCACCCCTGGCACCAGGTGATCGACCATACGCCCCACATGCCGCTCCACCGAGAGTGGATAACGGCCCGCGGCGACGTCCAGTCCGGGGCGGCTCCAGCCGGGTCCGTCCACGAGGTCCGGTGCCTGCCCCTTGCCGCTGACGGTGACCATGCCCTCGGTCATCTCCCGCTGCCACCCCCTCAGCGCTGCCCAGCCGGGAAACTGATCCGTCATTCTGGCGCATCTCTCGGGAGGCAGCGGCACTTCGGATGTGAATCACCTAGCCGGATGAGACAGCCCGATGGGGTGAATATGTATCCATGTCTGATAACCGTCATTATCAAATGAAGGCGCACTCGCATGACCGGGGTCGGCGTATCGTCTTGTGGCGTCGGCGAGAATCCGCTGCAAGCGGAACCGTGACGCAAGACAAGGCCCGGCCTGAGGGCCGAAGCAGCTGATGTGACGATAGAGGAGCGGGGGAGGGATGCGCACCGTGATCACTGGTCTGCCGGACCCGGCACTCCACTCCCCCAGGCCGCTACCTCTCCTGGTATCGATGTCCGACATCGCGACGTTCGCCCGGGTGAAGCGCCCTGTCGTGTCCACCTGGCGCCGACGCCACCCGGACTTCCCAGCAGCGGTGTCCGAGAACTCGGGACGCCCTCTGTTCGACGGCGCACAGGTGACGGACTGGCTGATCGCAACCGGCCTGGGCAACGCCGCCCCGCAGGAGCTCCGATCCGAGCTGGCCCTTTTCGGCATCATCGCGCTGCGAGACCGCTTTACGCCGTGGCAGCTGGTCGAGACGCTCGGCAGCCTGCTGTGCCTGCGCCGGCTCGGCGGCCGGCCACTGGCCGACGACCGCGCGAACGCCTCCCCTCCCGACGACGCCGAAGCGGACGAGGCCCTCTGGTCCGCGCTGCTGCGCCGAGCCGAACGGATCGACGCCGAGGACGATTTCGTACTCCGCGAGCTTCGCTCGATCGACGCCACGGCGGCCCCGCTCGCCCGCCTCACCGAGGACCTGGTCGAGTCCGCCTACGACGAGCGCGGCGCGTACGAGTGGCTCCTCGCCGCCCGCTCCCGGCTCGGCCTGGACTCCCTCACCGCCGACGCGGTCACCCCGGAGCTGCGGAGCCTGCTCACCCAGCTCACCGACCTCCGCGCCCGCCTTGAGCGAGGCGAGTCTCTCACCCTCGCCGACCCGCACGCCCGCGCCGGCGACCTGCTCGCCGCGCTTCTCGACGACACGGAGGACCGCGACCGCGTCACCGTCCTCGCCGCCGACCCTGATGACCGGCTCACCCGCATCACCCGTCGCCGCTTCCTGCTGGCGGGCGTAAGCGAACTCGACCTGGACGTGCAAACCGGCTCCGACCTGGAGGAACGCTTCGCGGACCCGGACATCGTCGTCACTCAGCTCCCGTACCGCCCTGGCGAGGACCGCTCGGTTCTCGCCGCCCTGACGGAACTCGAACGCGTCGCCTACCTCCTCCGCCCCGGCTGCACGGCCCTCGTCCTCGGACCGGCCGACGCGCTCGTCGACGAACTGAAGAGCACGGAGGCCGCCCAGCTCCGCTCGGCTCTCCTGCGCGAGAACATCGTCGAGTCGGTCATCGCGCTTCCCGGCGGGGTCCTGCCTTTCCGCCCCGGCTACCGTCCCGCGCTGTGGACGCTCACACGCGGTCCTGTCCGGGAGGCGGAGGGCCTGGTCTTACTGGCCGACATCAGCGCCGAACAGCTCACGCCGGGTGTGCGCATGCGGCTCGCCGAGGATGTCCTCCTCTGGCGGGCTGAAGGCTTCCGAGGACTCGACGGTCACGACCCACGCTACGGCCGTGTGGTCCCCATCGCCGACCTAGACCGGGCCTTCGGCGGTCCGCTGACCCCGCCCGCGCCAACGGCCTCCGCGATCTGGTCGGACAAGGTCACCGAACGCCCCGCCCTGATCGCCGAGGCTGAGGCCCGCCTGGAGCGTGCGACAGCGGACACCCGGGCGTACGAGGACGAGCGAGGCTCTTACTGCGGGGCCGTAATGCGCAGGGTCGGTCGCCTGCCCAGGCGCACCACCCTCGGCAAGCTGATCACCGCACGCAGGGTGACCCGCCTCCCCGGCCACCGTATCGACGAGAAGCACCTCACCCGGGACGGCCACCACAACGTCCTGGGACCCGAGGAGATCACCGGCGAACGGCCCGTGGGCGACCGCCGCATCGACCGTCTGCTGCTGGCGACGGCGTACGAACGGGCGGCGCTCACCGAGCCCGGCGACGTCGTCTACACCCTCGCGCCCCGCCTCGGCGTGTACGTCGACCACGACGGCTTCTCAGTCGTCGCGTTCCCGGCCCGCATCCTCCGGGTCAACGCCGGCGCCACTCGTCCGCTCACCCCCCAGGTCCTGGCGGCCCTGCTCGGCGCGGCCCGTGGCACCGCCCGCAGCCCCAGCGCCGTACGTCCCGCCCGCCGTATCGAGGACTACCAGCTCCCTGACCTCGACCCGGACGAGGTCCTGCGGTTCGACGCCCTCCTCGCCGAGACCGAACGCCGGGAACGCCTGCTGCGCGCGCAGTCCGACGCGCTCGCCGAGGCCCGCCGCGTGACGATCGCGGGCTTGGCTGACGGCACCCTCACCCTCGGCGAAACCCGAACCACCAACGGTACTTAACCCATCCAGACCCACACACAGACGAGTCGGAAGAAGGAACGATGCCTCCCCGCAAGCGAGCCGCGGCAGCCGCCGGACAGGGCGAACTGCTCAGTGTCTCCAGCACCAAGGAGATCCAGGACATCCTGTGGAAGGCCGCGGACAAGCTCCGCGGCTCTATGGACGCCGCCCAGTACAAGGAATTCGTGCTCGGCCTGGTCTTCCTGAAGTACGTCTCCGACGCCTTCGCCGAGCGACGCGAGGAGCTGGCCGCCGACCCCGAGCTGGCACAGATCCCCGAGCACCGCCGGGCTGCCTTCCTGGAGGAGAAGGACGAGTACACAGAGAAGAACGTCTTCTGGGTGCCCCCGACCGCCCGCTGGGACCACATCTCCGAGAACGCGGCCAGCGCGGAGGGCGGCGTCGGCAAGCTCCTCGACGAGGCCATGGACGAGGTGATGAAGGCCAACAAGACCCTCACCGGCGTCCTCCCGAAGATCTTCAACCGCGACAACGTCGACCAAAAGCGCCTGAAGGAACTCGTCGACCTCATCAGTGATGCTCGCTTCACGGGCCACGGCGATCGCCCGGCGCAGGACGTGCTGGGCGAGACGTACGAGTACTTCCTGGAGAAGTTCGCCCGCGCCGAGGGCAAGCGGGCCGGCGAGTTCTACACGCCGGCGAGCGTGGTCCGCCTGATCGTCGAGGTGCTGGAGCCGTACGAGGGGCGGGTGTACGACCCGGCGTGCGGCTCGGGCGGCATGTTCGTGCAGAGCGGCAAGTTCGTCGCGAAGCGGCGCGGCAAGGACCACACGCACGACATCGCGGTGTACGGCCAAGAGGCCAACGAGCGCACATGGCGCCTGGCGAAGATGAACCTCGCCATCCACGGCATGGACCCCAAGGGCGTCGGCGACCGCTGGGCGGACACGTTCGCGGACGACAAGTTGCCTGACCTGAAGGCCGACTTCGTCATGGCCAACCCGCCGTTCAACATGTCCGACTGGGCGAGGAAGTCGGACGACCGGCGGTGGCGGTACGGCACCCCGCCCCAGTCGAACGCCAACTACGCCTGGCTCCAGCACATTGTGTCGAAGCTGGGGGACCGAGGCAGCGCGGGCGTAGTCCTCTCCAACGGGTCTATGGCGTCCAAGAAGTCGGGGGAGGGAGAGATCCGCGCCGCGATGGTCGAGGCGGATCTGGTTTCCTGCATGATCGTCCTGCCGACCAACCTGTTCCGTACAACCGCGATTCCGGCGTGCCTTTGGTTCCTGACGAAGGACAAGTCCCCCCAGGGCGCGAAGGCGTTGGAGGACCGACGGAGCCGGGTGCTGTTCATCGACGCCCGTGCGATGGGCACGATGGTCGACCGCACGGAGCGGATCCTCGCAGAGGAGGACCTGGAGAAGATCTCCGACACGTATCACGCGTGGCGGGGAACCAAGTCGGCGAGGGACAAGGGGCTTTCGTACGAGGACGTGCCCGGGTACTGCTACAGCGCAACGCTGGAGGAGATCGAGGACAACGACTATGTGCTGACGCCGGGGCGGTATGTGGGGGCAGCGGAGGCCGAGGAGGACCCGGACGCGGAGCCGGTGGGGGAGCGGATCGCGCGGCTGACTAAGGAACTGTTCGAGCAGCTGGATGAGTCGGCGCGGCTGGACGTCATGGTACGGGAGGAGCTGGGGGGAATGCATGTTTGAGTGGCCACTGGCGTCGCCGCCGGCTTGGGCGGTTCGCCCCCTAAAGGAGCTCACGGAAAAAATCGGATCGGGCGCGACACCGCGGGGCGGAAGAGAAGTTTATTTGCCCCGCGGGACATCATTTATCCGCTCACAGAACGTACTAGATAATAGAACGGCTATGAGCGGACTAGTCTTCATTGACGATGAAGCGGCTTCATCGCTCGCAGGTGTCGAAGTCCGTGAAGGCGACGTGCTATTGAACATCACCGGTGACTCCATCGCGCGATGTTCTGTCGTTGATCCCGAACTGCTTCCTGCTCGCGTCAACCAGCATGTGGCTATCATCCGTGCCACTGGCGAGATCAATCCGCTCTTTCTCCAGAAGTTCCTGGTGCAGCCGGAATATAAGTCGTTCATGCTGTCGTTGAGTTCGGGGGCGACTCGAAATGCTCTTACTAAAGGGCAAATTGAACGTTTCCCGATTCCTGTCCCTCCTCTTTGGGAACAGTCAGCCCTTGTGAGAGTGCTCGGGGCCCTGGATGGCAAGATCGCGGTCAACGAGCGCATCCGGGATGCTGCGCTCAGCCTTGCACGCGCCTGTTACGAGGCCGCAAGTACGACCTGTGAGCCTGAACGAATCGGCGACCTTGCCGCACTTTTTGATGGCCCTCATGCCACCCCCCAGAAAACTGAGTCCGGACCTTGGTTTCTAAGTATCAGTAGCCTAAAGAACGGCTACCTGGACCTCGCGGAGTCGGCACACCTTTCAGAGGGAGATTTCCCACGCTGGACTCGTCGTGTACAGCCTCAGGCCGGAGACGTGCTGTTCTCGTACGAGACCCGGCTCGGAGATGCGGCCCTCATGCCATCTGGTGTCCGGAGCAGCCTGGGGCGGCGGATGGGGTTGCTGCGTAGTAAGTCGGAGTCCGTCAGTGGTGCGCTGCTGTTGCACGCATATCTCAGCGCCGGGTTCCAGGAGGAGATCAAGCGTCGCACAATCCATGGTGCGACGGTCGATCGGCTGCCGCTTAAGGAGATGCCCGGCTGGCACATCCCGCTGCCTGCCGAGGGCGAGCGTGAGCGTCTGTCAGTCAAGCTGGATTTGCTGCATTCCCGTGTGACGCAGACCGCGAACGAGAGCCGTGCCCTCGCCGCCCTCCGCGACAACCTTCTCCCCCACCTGATGTCTGGCAAGCTCCGTGTCCGTGATGCCGAGAAGATCGTGGAGGACGCCGTATGACTAGTGGCAGTGACCGTGACCACGAGGGCTCCACCGCACCCCACCCCACCCCGGCCCACCTAGACGCCAAGATGACCGAGGCCACCTGGGAGCACTTGGCCCTAGACGAACTCGCCCAACTCGCCTGGGAGGTCAAAGCTGGCAAAGACCTAGCCCCCGGCACCGGCCACCGCCGAGACTGGGACGACCTGATCCTCCACGACGAGCTCCAATCAGCCATCGGGAAGCTGAACCCGGAGCTGACCTCCACCGCCGTCCACGAGGCGACGCGCATCGCCACCGACCCCGCCTCCCGCGAGGCGTACCCGGAGAACAAGCAGGCCCACGAGTACCTGACCACCGGTATCCGCCTCACCTACACCGACGAGTTCGGCGCCGAGCAGACCCCCACCGTCCGCCTCGTCGACTTCACGGACCCCGACGCGAACAGCTACCTCGCCGTCAACCAGGTCACGGTCAGGGACACCGACGGCAGCCACCGTCGCTTCGACATCGTCCTGTACGTCAACGGCCTCCCCCTCGCCGTCGTCGAACTCAAGAGCGCGTCCGACGAGAACGCGACCCTCAAGTCGGCGCACGCCCAACTCCAGACATACGTCTCGGAGTTCCCGATCGCGTTCCGCTACAACGTCCTCTGCCTCGTCTCGGACGGCATAACCGCCAAGTACGGCACAGCGTTCACGCCGTACGAGCACTTCGCCCCCTGGAACGTCGACCACGAGGGCGAGCGCGTCGATACCAACGAGCCCGGCTACGACGGCCTCGACGCGCTGAACCTGGCCCTGCACGGCCTGTTCACGCAGGACCGGTTTCTCTCTCTCACCCGCAACTTCGTCAACTTCCCCCCTCCCAAGCCGGGCGAGCCCCTCTCCGGCAAGCGCATCGCGAAGCCGCACCAGTACTTCGCGGTGAACAAGGCGGTGGACGCCGTCGTCGAGGCGTCGCGGACGAACGGCCAAGCCGGCGTCGTCTGGCACACGCAAGGCGCGGGCAAGTCGGAGGAGATGGTGGAGACGGCGGCGCTCGTTGCCCGCCACCCGGCCCTCAACAACCCCACCATCGTCGTCATCACCGACCGCAACGACCTCGACGACCAGCTCTACGACACCTTCCTCGACAGCGAGACCCTGCTCGGGCAAAAGGCCCACCAGATCGACACGCGCGAGGAGTTGCGTACCGAGCTGACGCGGCGCAACGTCGGCGGGATCGTCTTCACCACCCTCCAGAAGTTCGGCCTGAGCAAGGAGGAGAAGGACGCCGGCAAGTCGCACCCTCTCCTCTCTGAGCGCCGCAACATTCTCGTCATCGTCGACGAGGCGCACCGCTCGCACTACGACAGCCTCGACGGCTACGCCCGCCACCTGCGCGACGCCCTGCCCTACGCCACCCTGCTCGCCTTCACCGGTACGCCGATCTCGAAGGCCGAGGCCGACACCCGTGCCGTCTTCGGCGAGTACATCGACATCTACGACCTGAAGCGCGCCGTGGACGACGGAGCCACGGTCCGCGTCTTCCACGAGCCACGTGTCATCAAGGTCGATCTGCCCAAGGGCGTCGACCCGAACACGCTCGACGAGCAGGCCAACACGCTCACCGAGGGCATGGACGACGCCGAACGCCGCCGCGCCATCCAGTACGCCACGACGATGAACACCATCTACGGCTCCGAGGACCGCATAGCGAAGCTCGCCGACGACCTGATCGCCCACTGGGAGCAGCGCCGCGAGCTGGTCAAGCCCGACATCGGCGCCCCGGGCAAGGCGATGATCGTGTGCGCGACCCGTGAGATCTGCGTACGGGTCTTCGACGCGCTGGCCAAGCGGCGGCCCGGCTGGGTCAGCGACGAGGTCGACAAGGGCGTCATGAAGATCGTCTTCCACGGCGACCGCTCCGACCCCGAGCACATGCGCAAGCACTCGCTGCGCAAGTCCCAGCAGAAGGTCGTCCAGAAGCGCGCCAAGGACCCCGACGACGAGCTGGAACTGCTCATCGTCCACTCGATGCTGCTCACCGGCTACGACGCGCCGCCCATCCACACCCTGTACATGGACCGCCCGATGCAGGGCGCCAACCTGATGCAGGCGCTCGCCCGCGTCAACCGCCGTTTCCGCGGCAAACAGGACGGCCTGCTCGTCGGCTATGCGCCGCTCACCGAAAACCTCACCAAGGCCCTGCGCGAGTACTCGGACCAGGACCGCAAGGACCAGACCCTCGGCGCGGACATCGAACGGGCCGTCACCGAGGTCAAGAACGAGCTGGCCACCATCAAGGGGCTGCTGGCCGGGAGCCGTTGGAAGGAATGGCTTGCCGACACCAGCCGGCCCGACACCCGCAAGCGCGCGCTGCGCCTGACCGCCGACTTTCTGCGCGACCCGAAGAACCCGGGCAACAAGGTCGAGCCCCCCGCCAAGCCACTCTCCGTCCGCTTCAAGGACAGCGCCGCCAGGCTGGACCGTTTCTACCGTGTCTGCGCGATGAGCAAGGAGATCGCCGAGCGCTGCGAGGACCTGGACGACTGGCGTCGTGACATCTCCTTCTTCAGCGAGGTTCGAGCCTGGATGATCAAGCTCGACGCCGCCCAGCGTGAGGCGAGTGGGGAGCCGCTCAGCGCCGAGGTCCAGCGTTACCTACAAGCACTAGCAGCCTCGGTCGTCGACGCGGACGAGATCACCGACCTGTACGCGGAGGCCGGCATCGGCCGGCTGGACATCACCCGCCTCAACGAGGCGCAGCTGCGCAAGCTGGAGAACTCCGAGACCCCGCACCTGGTCACCGAGGCCCTGCGCCGCATGATCCAGCAAAAGATGCGCGAGGTGACCAAGCACAACGTCGTCCGCAACGAGAGCTTCACCGAGCGCCTGAACGACTTGATGAAGCGGTACATGCTTCAGCAGCTCACCAGCGCCCAGGTCATTGCTGAACTCGCCGCCCTGGCACGGGAGGTGTCGGCGGAGGCCCGCCGCGGCGAGAGGTTCGACCCGCCGCTGACCCACGCCGAGCTGGCCTTCTACGACGCCGTTGCACACCGTGACATGGCCGAGGTGATGGAGGGCGGCGACGACACCCTCGCCAAGATCGCCCGTGCCCTCGTCAAGGACATCCAGAAGAACCTCTCCGTCGACTGGCTCTCCCGCGAACCCGTCCGGGCGAAGCTCCGCACCCGTATCCGCCGCGTGCTGGCGATGTTCGACTACCCGCCGGAGGAGGAACGCGAGGCGATCGACCTGGTCCTCAAGCAGATGGAGATCGTGGCCGCCCTCTGGGCACCCGCTGCGAAGTAGCAACGTCTACGGGAGGGCTCCACCAGGGGCACCCTCCCGTCAGGGCCAGGTGCGCTCAATACGGTCGTGCCGTACGGCGTAGGCCGCCGGGCCGCCCTTCTTAACGGCTCGGTGGATGGCATCACGACGTGCGACGAGCCTCTCGACCATCTCAGCGCTTCGAAGCTGCTGGTTGTCCAGGTAGAACAGCACCGCCTCGCGCTCCAGGACGGGCTGGATCTCAAGATCCCGGGTCTTGATCCGCCCGTCCTTCGACAGCGGGACCCAGGACCGGTCGAGACCGTAAGTGATCCACTCCTCGTCCGGAACGTCCTGCCCGTCGTCAGGAAAGACGTCCCCGATGCGGTGAACCGTCCACCCGCAAGCCCTCAGCCCCTCCGCGACACGGCGACCGAGGTTCCGGTCGAGGAAGAACTCAGGCGGCAAGGTGCACCACGGCCCGGCAGAGCGCGTCCACTTGTGCAGGCGTCATGTCGTAGTCGTACGCGATGTCCTCGACGGTCTCCCCGGCCTCCCACAGGTCGGTGATGGCCTGAACCGTCACACGGTTGGCGGCCACCACGGGGAGACCGTGGCCGAACCTCGGATCGATCACGACGGGGACGGAGTCCGGATACTGCCTCAGCTGCAGGCTGGAGGGGAAGTCGTCGCCCGGCTCCCAGGTGAGGTATCGGAGATAGTCGGAGACCACTTCGTGGATGGGGACCTGGCCGTCACGGGCTCTGCGGAGGTCTCCCCAACCATGCTCGATGAAGATGTCCACGCCGTCCGTGGCGATCCGCTTCGACACAAGGCCATAGGGGGTGTCGAAGGCGTCCCGTACGGCGGCGGCGGCCTCCCTGATCTCGCTCATGCGAAGCCCAAGGGAACGCAGCGAACGAAGAACGTGTGCCTCGGCCACCGCGATGAACGGCACCGAAGGCTGCCCCCTCCGTACCGGCTCGACCTGGTGGACCAGTGGCGCTCCGGCGGCCTTGCCCTTCAGCCACGAGGTGAGGGTCGACTGCGGAATCTCAAGGTAGGAGGCGGTCTCTGCGGGCGTCAGCAGCCCGTCGCTGAACCTGTCGACCATGCCCCACCTCCTCTTGGCACCGGATTTCGCATCGTGCCACATCAAGCCTCCCACCTGCAGGTGGACCGCACACCCAGTCATCGGCTCAGCCAGCCACAGGGAGTCGGTCTTTGGCTTGGCAGTCCCGGCAGCATTCAGTTCATTTGAGAGTGTAATTCTCGATAACTAGGGTTATCGCTGAAATTTTGGATTCAAGAACTTCTCCGCCTCTACCGTCGGTTCTGTCACACCGGGCTCGCGCAAAGCGAGAGACTCACTCCTCTCGCCCACCGCACGAGCCCGGCCCCGGAACCGACCACGGAGGGCGGAGAGCACCATGACGGAACACCCCGCACAGAACGAGCCGAACGCATCCGATCATCAGGTCGATCACCGCCGAGGCTCCTCCTCGACGCTCTCCCGCCTGACCGCCCGCCTCGAAAGCTCGGCGCTCGCCGAGGCACCCCGGGAACTCCTGCGAGAGGTACTGAGCGCCACCGCGACGGAGTCCTCCGGCACCCCCGCCGCTCCGCACCCGGACCAGCGGGTGTTCCTCGACTCCATCAGCATCAACGGCTTTCGCGGCATCGGCCGCAAGGCGCGTCTGCCGCTGACCGCGAAGCCCGGCGTCACCCTCGTCGTGGGACGTAACGGCTCAGGGAAGTCCAGCTTCGCCGAGGGCGCCGAGACGGCGCTCACGGGCCGGACCGCCCGCCTGGACAAGCAGCGGGGCGAGGTGTGGCGCCGACACTGGCGCAACCTGCACGACGGTGCCGACCCGAAGGTCGAGGTCCGCCTCGCCATCGCGGGCGACCCCCGGCTGTCCACTCTGACGTGCACCTGGCCCGGCGACGACGTCACCGCCCCTGAGGTCGAGTTCAGACGGCCGGGCCACGGCCGTCGGCCCTTCGCCGGCATCGGTTGGGAACGGGCCCTGAACGACTACAGCCCCTTTCTGTCGTACGCGGATCTCGACAAGGTCCTCAACGGCAGGCCCAGCGAGCAGTACGACTCGGTCGCCGCCATCCTCGGACTCCGCGAACTGACCGACGCGGACGAGCGGCTCCAGGGCATCGAGAAGGCGCTCGACTCCGCGCTGAAGCAGGCCGAGGCGGAACGTCCCGTACTCGTCGAGGCGTTGTCCGTGCTGGACGACCCGCGGGCGGTACGCGCGCTCGCGGTCGTCGGCAAGGTGGGCGACCCCGACTTCGTCGAGCTCGACGCCCTCGTGACCTCGCTGCCCGACGCGGACGAGGGTCGTCTTCGGGAACTGCGGACGACCGCCGCCCTGGCCGGACCGGACCTCGGCGTGGTCGGCGCGGCCGTGGACCGGCTGCGCGAGGCCGTCGCCGTACTCGACGACGTACGTGCCTCGGGCGCCGAGGACGCCCACCAGCGCGCGGAACTGCTGGCCAAGGCCCTGGAGCACAGCCGTCGGCACGAGGACGAGGACACCTGCCCGGTGTGCGGGTCCGACCGGGCGCTCGACGAGGCGTGGGCCGAGCGGGCAGCCGAGCAGGTGGCGACCCTGCGACGGGAGGCCGCGACCGCGCGGGAGGCCCGCACCGGACTGCGGGACGCGATGGACGCCGTCCGCTACCTCGTCACGCCGGTCCCTGCGTGGCTGCCCGCCCCGCTCGTGGACCCGTGGGAGGAGTGGCAGGCGTGCCGGGCGATCGATGACGCCGAGCGGCTCGCCGCCCGCGCCGAGACCGCCGCGCTCGTCCTCGCCGACGCCTGCGCCGCGCTGCGCGAGGAGGCCCTGCGGGAGCTGGAGAAGCTCGACGAGGAGTGGCGCTCCTGTGTCACCCGCCTCGCGGGCTGGCTCGACCGGGCCCGGCCCGCGTACGCCGGCAGGCCCCGGCTGTGCCAGATCAGGGCGGCCCGTAAGTGGCTCAAGGAGGCGCGTGCCGAGCTGCGCGAGGAACGGCTGCGGCCGTTCGAGGACCACTCGCAGCGGATCTGGGAGGAACTGCGCCAGCAGAGCAACGTGGACCTGCGTTCCGTACGCCTGACCGGCAGCGAGAAGGCCACCGTGCGCAAGCTGGTGATGGACGTGTCCGTCGACGGCACCGAGGCGGCGGCCCTCGGCGTCATGAGCCAGGGCGAACTGCACTCCCTCGCGCTCTCGCTCTTCCTGCCGCGCGCCGCCGCGCCGGACAGCCCCTTCGGGTTCGTCGTCGTCGACGACCCGGTGCAGTCCATGGATCCCGCCAAGGTCCACGGCCTCGCGAAGGTGCTGCACGACCTCGGGGAGACCCGGCAGGTCGTGGTCTTCACCCACGACACGCGACTCCAGCGGGCCTTCATCAACCAGGAACTCCCGGTGACCGTACTGGAGGTGGAGCGGGCGGGCCGGTCCGTGGTGACCGTGAACCGGGTGACCGATCCGGTCGGTCAGGCACTGGCCGACGCACGCGCTCTCATCCGCACGCGAAACCTCCCGCCGGTCGCGATGACCCATGTGCTGCCCAGCCTCTGCCGCGCCGTCCTGGAACGGGCCTTCTCCGAGGCCGCGTGGCTGCGGCTGCACCGGGCGGGGACGGCCGAACACGAGGCGGAGAAGACCGTCGCGGGGGCCGTCACGCTGATGGACATCGCCGCCCTGGGGCTCTTCGGAGATCCGACGAAGAGGGCCAGTGACGTCTACTGCGAGCTGCGCAGGCGGTGCGGCTCCAAGGCGGTGGACGTTGTCCGGCAGTGCCAGGAGGGCGCCCACCCGGCGGGCACCTCGATGCCGGACCCCCAGCGGTTCGTGGACGACATCAAGGCCGTCGCCCTGACGGTACGCAAGCCCGAGGAGGGGCCGTGAACCAGACGATTCGCCAGCTGCTCGACACCGCCGACCTGCTGCTCACGGACACCGGCAAGCCTGCCACGTCCACTGCCGCCACGGCGAGCCGGTGTCGAGGTGCAGCCTTCGCCCTCCGGGTCGCGCTGGAGAGCGCGGTCGCCGACCGCCTCACCGCCCACCGGGCGCCTCGCGCGATCCGGGAGGGCACCCAGCGGGCCGCGTTCCTCTGGCTCCGCGGTTGCGCCGAAGCAGGAGCGGCCCGCCGCGCGAAGGCCGTGTGGAGCCAGCTCTGCCTGGGATGCCACTACCACCAGTACGAGATCGGTCCCACGGAGGACCAGGTCCGCGCATGGCACACCGAAGTCGCGGCGCTCGTCGCCCTGCTGGCCCTCTGATCCGCATCGACGCCGGGAGAGGCGCTGCCGGGTGGAGACACGCATGAGAACGAAACCACGAGGGCGGTTATCGCCGCCGTCCACAAAGAGCGGAACGAGGAGCAGCACCATGACGGCCCGTACGTCCAAGCGAACCCTGTACCGACTCAGGGGCGTGCCTCCCACTGCCGACGCGATGTTCGACGCCCTGGACGCGGACCAGTTGGAAAGGGTCCACGCGGACTTCGACGTCCCCGAGAACCTCGGTGTACCGGCGGTCCTGGTCACCGGCAGTTTCGAGCAGCCCGTGGCGAGCTGGTGCGACGAGATCTTCCGTACAACGGGTATAGAGGTGTCGCGGCCGGTAAACCGCTCGGCCGGCCTGCTGATGCTGGCCGTCGACGGTGACGTGTACGCCATCGGTTACGACCAGGGCTTCCGCCTGGTGCCCGACCGTCTGAAGGACCACCGCTTCGGCCTGAGCTTCGCGTCCCGCCGAGTGGACCCCGCGAAGATCCGGGACCTGGTGTCGCACACCCCGGGCGGAGGGCGCACCGACATCACCCTGATCCCGAGCGGGGCCTCGGTGTGGAGCCTGGGCATCGTCGAACACGCCCAGATCGTGCGCCGCCTCGGCGGCCACCTGGACAACATCCCGCTCACCATCTCCCGGGACAACCCGGGGAAGATCTCCAGTGCCGAGGGTGGCGCCGGCCTGCGCATGCGGCTCGGTGTGGAGGGCGTCGACCTGATCGCCGACATCCGTGCGATCGCCCGCGTGCTGCGCGAGGAGAAGCCCAGTCCGGAGCTGGAGTTCGTCGAACACGTCGTGCCCGTCGACGATCTCAACCTTGTCACCCGCCTGGAGGCTGTCCTCGACGACCTTCTGGGACAGGAGCCCGACGGGAGAATCAGCGTCGCTGTCCCCGCCGACCGTTGGGACGACTACATGGCCGCCAGAGCGTTCAAGGCCAGGATCAACAGCGACGTGGCTGGCCGGTCGACCGACGACTTCGACCTTGAGTACGTCCTCTGCCGCGCGCGCATCCAGCGTGCGGGCAGCCGCGTGGCCGCGCTCCGGGAAGGAACCGTCACCCTCTATCGGCATGGTCGCGCCGACCGGGCCGATGAAATCTGGACGTCCAGCGCGCTCCGCTGGATCGAGGCGGAGGTGTTTCTCGACTCCCGCCGGTTCTTCCTGATGGACGAACACTGGTACGAGATCGACCAGGAGTATCTGAAGGCGATCCGCTCGCACGCCGAGCGGCTGATCACCGACACCCCGTCCGTCGACCTACCCCCGTGGGTGCTCGGGGAGAAGGAACGCACCTACAACGCGTCCGTGCCGGACCAGCGGCCCGGGTACGTCTGCTTCGACCGCGACAACGTCCAGACCGCGTTGCACCGCGGGAACGGCGTGGAGATCTGCGACCTGCTGAGCCCGGACGATGTCCTGGTCATGGTGAAGCGAGCCAAGGGCTCCGACGCACTGAGCCATCTCTTCAGTCAGGCGCTCGTCGCCGTACAGACGCTACGGAACTCCCCGGAGGGCAGGGAACGGTTCGCCGAGAAGGTGGCGGCGGCCCGGCAAGGGCACGGTGTACCGGAAGACTTTCGGCCTTCGAAGGTCGTCTTCGCGATCCTGCTGAAGGACGGCACCGACCTCACCGCGGACACCCTGTTCCCGTTCTCACAGGTCACTTTGGTGCAGACGGCGAGGACGCTCGAAACATGGGGCGTCCAGGTCGAGGTCATCGGCATCGCCTCCACTCCGTCGGCCGCCACCTCGACTGGGACTCGGCGGTTGGCGGCGTAGCCGCCGCGCACCGTGACGACGTACACCGACGTGGCTGGCGAGCCGTTCCGGATCTTGGGGCCACAGCGATGCCAGCTGTTACGTCAGCGACTTTCGCACCGCGTCGACCAGTGACGTCGCACGCAGGTCGTCGAGGCCCCCGATGATGTTGTTCATCGCATAGCCGAAGGCGATGCCCTGCTCCGGGTCGGCGAAACCAAGTGAGCCGCCTCTGCCTGTGTGACCGAAAGAGTTCGGCCCGATCATGGGGTTGGTCTCGGTAGGCAGCATGTACCCGGAGCTGAACCGGCTCGGGATCAGCATCACCTGGTCCTTCCCACTGGCCTGCTCCTTGACCGCCGAGGCCAGGGTCTCCGAGGTCAGCAGGCGCACGCCGTCCACCTCGCCGATCAGCGCGGCGTACATGCGTGCCAGTGCGTGTGCGGTGCCGATGCCATTGGAGGCCGGGAGTTCCGCGGCCTGCACCTCGGGCGCGTCGAAGTCGATCGCGGCGGGATCGGTGACCGCGTACGCCCGGTTGCTGAACGACTCCGGATCCCGCCAGGCGGCAACCTGTTCGCGGAGTTCCTCGGGAACCAACTCGGCGGGCACGGTGGTGAGGTCGACGGCTGGTCGCTGGTACACCATGCGGCTGACCCGGCTGCGTTGATCCGCCGGAAGTCCGATGAAGAAGTCCAGTCCGAGGGGTGCGGCGATCTCGTCGGCGACGAAGCGGCCCGGTGTCCGGCCGGATACCCGGCGGATCACTTCGCCGACGAGCCAGCCCCAGGTTCGGCCGTGGTAGCCGTGCGCTGTACCCAGAGTCCACTGGGGACGCTGAGCGGCTAGTGCGGCTGCCATCGGGTGCCAGGCCAACGCCTCGTCCAGTGGGACGGGTTGGTCCAGTGTGATCAATCCGGCCTGATGGGACAGCAGCCAGCGCACCGGGATGTCCGCCTTGCCGTTCGCGGCGAACTCCGGCCAGTACTTCGCCACCGGCGCGTCCAGGTCCAGCGCACCGCGCTCGGCCAGCATGTGTGCCGCGGTCGCGGTCGCCCCCTTGGTCGCCGAGTAGACGAGCTGCAGCGTGTCCCGTGTCCACGGACGACCGGTCTCAAGGTCGGCGACGCCTCCCCACAGGTCCACCACCGGTTGGCCGTACTGGTAGACGCACACCGCCGCGCCGATGTCCCCGTGTTGGGCGAAGTTCGCCGCGAACGCCTCACGCACCGGTTCGAACCCAGCCGCGACCTCACCATGGATCGTCGTCATGCCGTCCATCCTGGCACTACGACAGCCTGCTCTGAGGGGGCGGGCTCGGCCTCGCAACCCGAGAGGTGACGGTCACGCCGCGACGGGCACGGCCTGAAGGCGCTCGCGGAACTCACGGACAGCAGGGACGGACTTGCGCGGTTCGAGGTGTGCGGAGAACTCCTTCAGGCGGTCCAGCGCCCGTACGGAACTGACGCGGCTCTCCAGGAGTTCCGTGCCGTAGTTGGCGGCGTCGAGCGCCCCGTCCAGGTCGCCGCCGGCGAGCCGGGCCTCGGCCAGGCGGCTGGAGCGTACGGCCTTGTCCCGGGGAGCCGCGCTCTTCACGGAGGTCTCCAGGGAACTCGTGGCGCGCTCCACCTGCCCGGACCGCAGCAGGACCTTGCCCTCGGTCGACTTCAGTTGGGCCTCGCCGAACCAGTTGAGCCAGTCCGGGTTTTCCTCCGTCGTGTGGCGCTCCCAGTGGGACACCGCGCGATTGAGCGCTGTTCCGGCCTTCGCGTGGTCGCCGTCGCGGGACAGCGCCTCGGCCTTGTGCAGGTAGAGGAAGGACTGGGTGTACGGCGACAGGGGGCGAGGGGCGTTGTCGATGGCGGTGGAGATGAGGGCGACGCGCTCGGCGGTCCGTCCGGCCTCGGAGACGTGAACGCCCATCTCCGCGAGGATGAAGGCACCGAACGCGTCGTCTCCAGCGGTACGGGCGCTGCGCAGGGCCCCGACGTAGTAGCGCTGGCCGGCGGACCGAAGCCCCGCGTCGTAAGCCATCCAGCCGGTCAGGTGCGACACCCGGGCCGCCAGGGCGTAGAGACGGATTCGGATGCTCTCCGTGTACCTGCCGGTGCTCAGGAGGCCGGTGACGAGGGCGAGATCGCCGCGCGCCTGCTCCAGGAGTGTGGCGCCGCCGAGCTGGTCGTCGAGGGTGCGGAGCGTGCTGATGCGCTGCTCGATCGTCGAGACCATCGTGTCCGTGACCTGATCCCCGCCCAGGGCCGACGCGAAGGCGGACGGCGCGTCCACCCAGCTCGCCGCGAGACCCGTGAGGGCGACGCCGGTGATGGTGAGAAAGCCCCGGCGGTCCATGCGGCCACTCCCCACGAGTTCGGACAACGCCTCAACGGTACCGGCCTCGGTCCACGGGGCGGTGAGCCCCGTGACCTCCCAGACCGGCAGCCACCGGGGCCAGCCTTCCCTCCGTGCCTGCTCGTACGGGACGCGCAGCAGGTCGGCGAGTACGCGCTGGGCATCCGCGTCCGGCTCCTGCCCCTGTTCCCACTTCCACACGGTGGTCCGGTTGGTCGCGAGCGGGATTCCGAGCGACCGCCCGTGCGCCTGCATGAGCCGGGCGAACTCGGCCTTCCCCCATCCACGCGTCTGGCGGAGGAAACTCAGCGGGTGGAGCGCCAACGGCTCACCAGGCATGTCATCACTCCCGTCATCCCCTCAAGGCGTAGTGGGGAGGCTACTTCGCGTGGCCGCATACGGGGAGGGCGTCCCCAGGAGGAACCCCCTAGAAACGTTCCGCCTTGCTGGCTGGGGCCGTTGACTGAATATCAGCCGTCCACGGAGCCCGCGCAGGGTGCAGCTTCCGGAACGGTTCTCAGATCGGCGGCTCCGCCCCTGTTTCCCCGTCGGGGACGGAGCCGCTCTCCAACTCCTCGGAGGCGTCAGCCATGCCCACCCTTGCCCATCGGTTCGTCCTCGCGGGTGAGGAGAGGGAAGTTTCCCTCGCCCGGCGCACGGTCGTCGACAAGGTGCGTGCGTGGGGTGTGCCGTTGAACGACGACGCGGCTGACGCCATCCGTCTCGTCGCCTCCGAGCTCGTCAGCAATGCCGTGGTCCATGGGGAAGGGCCCGTCACCGTCACGCTGTACCACCGGCCCGGCCGCCTGGTGATCGACGTACTCGACGACAACCCTGCTGCTCCGCAGATGAGTTGTGCCCAGGCCGACGACGAGAGCGGGCGCGGCCTGGCGCTCGTCGAGCTTCTGGCTTCGCGGTGTGCCTGGGAACCCGTCGGCCAGGGCAAACGCGTATGGGCGGAGATCGCGCTTCCCAAAGCGGCGCCCGCCATCCGAGCTGCCGTTCTGCGCAGGCTATTCGCGCTACGGCCGAAGCGCGGCGTGGTAGCTGAGCCCGAGTCGCTCACTCTGGCGGTCGCGTGATGGGACGGCACACCTTACGAGCGAATCCGCTTCCTGATCCCGACGTGGTCTTCCGGCCCACCCGCCGAGACATCGACCCCGTCACCAGAGAGCCCACTGACTGCGCGCTATGGGACCGCCACGAGTGGCAGGCGCGAGGCGAGTGCTGGCTGTGGTGCGGACGTGACGACGTCGAAGTGACGTGGATCGGGCCCGTCCGGTCGAGCGGCATGCACGCGGCTCTCTACGCGTGCCGTGCCTGTCTGTATGAGCTGGACCAGCGCGTTCTGGAGATCAACATGCGCGTGGACGTCGGCGGCCTGCCGAACCACCGCTGACCTGCCCTGTCCCTGGCGCCGGACTGCCGCTCAGCGAGCTGCCAATGACCGCCGCCCCACGTCTCCCACGGCCGTGGGGCGGCCATAGACCTCCCGTCGGAGCCCTGACGGGAGAACCGAAGAGGAAGGAGTACGAGGTGGCAGAGCCCACGACACCGCCTCCGGCCCGGAGCGGCCTCCTGGTGGCGGTGCAAGAGCTGACCGCCGTCCACGACCGGTACGACAGCCTCCGGTCGGACAACCAGGGTAGTTCCGGCGACGCGCCGTGGCCGGGTGGCGACGGCAACCTGCACGACAGCGAGTAGGCACCAAGCGGTGAGGGCCGGCGTGGTCGGCCGCGCCGGCCCTCACCGTGTCCGCATCAGTGGTCGAACCCATGGAGGACGCACGATGGAACACCGGTTGATCAGCGCCATCGAGGCAGCGCTCGGCTGGAGTGGAGCCGAGGAGCTGGGCAAGGACTTCGTACGCGGGAGCATGGACGACCCCGCACTCGTCTCCCGCATCATGACCCCGAACCGCCTGCTCGACGTCGCGATGCGCAGGAGCCTGAACCGCCCGCAGTTCCGGTGCTTCCAGAAGGGTGAAGAGGTCCATCCGGCCATCTACTACACCGACAGCGTCAGCCCCCGCGGCCAGAGCATCTCCATGGTCAACATGCGCAGCCTGGGCAGGCTCCTGGGCGAAGGCGCGACGGTGATCATGGACCAGGCCAACGTCTTCGACCCGACGATGGAGGTCGCCTGCCGGGCCCTGCAGTGGTGGTCCCGCGAGCGAGTCCAGGTCAACGCATACCTGACGACGAACGACGCCTCCGGCTTCCCCCTGCACTGGGACGACCACGATGTCGTCATCGTCCAGCTGGCGGGTGAGAAGGAGTGGGAGGTCCGCGCGACCTCCCGTCCGGTCCCGATGTACCGGGACGCCGACCCCAACAGCACTCCGAGCGACGACATCATCTGGTCCGGTCTGATGCGGACCGGCGACGTCATGCACATCCCCCGGGGCCACTGGCACCAGGCGACACGGACCGGCAGCGGCTCCGGCAAGAGCCTTCACGTCACGTTCGGCATCACCAAGCGCACAGGGGCGAGCTGGCTCGCCTGGCTGGCCGACTGGTGCCGCGAACACGAGATCTTCCGCCACGACCTCGACCGCTGGCACGGAACCGGCATCACCGCGCTGACCGAGGCCGCCGCCCAGCTGGTCAGCGAGCGTCCGCCGGCCGACTTCTTCGACGCGTACGAGCAGGCGACGACCCTGCCTCGGCACGTGCCGTTCCTCGACGTACTCGGGCCGCTCGACGCCGTGGTGTGCACCACCCATTTCCCGCCCCAGCTTCAAGAGCGCGGAGAGACCATCGACGTCGTGGCCTCGGGGAAGAAGCTCACCCTCGCGGCTAAAGCCCTGCCCGCCCTACGTCTGCTGCTCAGCGGCAAGCCGGTCGCGCTGGAACAGGCCGCGGCCGTCGTCGGAGCCGAGGTGGCGGAGGTCGCTGAGATCCTGGTGGAGGAGGAGCTGTGCGCGGTGCTGACCCCCGAGTTGTTCTCGGGCTACACCGGTCTCGTCACGAACGCCGGCTCCTGACCGGGGCGCTCGACCTTGGAGTTACGGCACTCGACACCAGCACCAACTACCTCGGCTTCCGTTCTCATCAGATCCTGGCGCAGACGGCCGGAGACCTGCTGCCGAAGTTCACCGTTTCCACGAAGGTGGGCTACTTTCCGGGACCGGACGGTGTGGAGCATTCCCTGGATCCTGTACGGCTGCACGCGGCCGTGGAACAGGCGGTAGGGGACCTGGGGCAGGAGCCGGATCTAGTGTTCCTGCACAACCCGGAACACTCGCTCCGCGAGGCCGGCCCGCATGGCCAGGAGGTGCTGACAGAAGCGTGCGCTGCCCTCGATGACGCCATGAGCAAGGGCCTGTGCGCCGCCTGGGGCATCGCCTCCTGGGATCCCTCATCCCTGGTGGAACTGATCGGCCTGACCGTATCGAGGCCAGCGACCCTCATGGTCCGCGCCGGCCTACTCGTCGGAGTCAGAACGCTGGACGCCGCGGACGCCCTCATCAAGGCGTGGGACCTGGACCCCAGCGAGGTATGGGGCATGAGCCCCTTCGGCGGCAGCACCAGCGACTCGGTGTGGGCCAGGATCGACCCCCGCGTCTTCCTCGGTAACAGACGTCAACTCTCCTGCATGCAGGCGGCGTTCATAGCCGCCTACCACCTGCCGAGGGTCGGCACTGTGGCTGTGGGCACTGATGAGCCCGCCCATCTGGGCGAACTCGTCGGCGCCCTGGTCGGCGAAGTCGAGGAACGAACGGTCCAGGAGTACCGGAGTCTCCTGCGAGACCGTTCACACGATCAGCCAGCCTGAAGCTCCTTGATGACCTGCTCGGCCATGCGCCGGGCGGGTTCGAGCCGAGGGTCTTCCGGGTGCGCGTACGGCCCGAGGATCTTCGAGCAGGCGAACAGCGTCATCACCTTGCCGTCCCGGCTCTCGAAGTCGGACCGGCGCTCGTGCCATACACGATCGGCCAGAGCCGGGACAGCAAGGGAACTCGCCCACAGCGAGGCCGAGTCCAGCCCCAGCGGCGCGTTACCCCAGTCCTCCCAGTCGAAGAGACTGAACACTGGAGCCGTCATGTTGGCCCAGTTCAAGTCCGCGTGGGCCGGCACCCACTGCTCGATGGTCGTATCGAAATCGCCGGAGAAAACACCACGGACAGACTCGGTGACGAGGGCCTGGGTGACGGTCTCGGTGTCCGGCGTGGCGACCCGCCTCGTGCTCTGTTTCGCCAGCGCGTCCAACGACGCGTTCAGTGCGCACCACCAGTCGTCCGGCAGTTCCGGGGCTTCACTCGGGATGGCGTTTCCGACAGGAGCCCCTGGCAGGAGATCGGTTTCGTCGGCTCGCCACATCACCGGCCCGTCCGTGGCCCGCCAGACGACACTTCCGTGCCATTCGGGCTGGGCGATGCCCCTCAGGCGGGCGGCACTCTCAGTCCCGTTCCACCCCTGGTCGGAGATCTTGTCGAGCAGGCGCCGCTCGATCCGTACCCAGGTGTCGCGGTCTGTTCTGGCCCCCACGGATCGGCGCTTACGTACCATCGTGCCCGGGAGCAGCCCCACTTGGAGAGACCGCTCGACGCGAGCAAGAACCTCGTCAACCGGCTGTACGCGAAGGTCGACAGCCTGACCCGTGGAGACCGAGAGCGCCATGGACGCGACCGTAGCAGTGGTGCGGCGAGAGGTGCCCGTTGCCGAGGTACAGGCGATACCGGCAGCCACTTCAGAACTCGACTGCAGGGCCTCTACCACCGTCCTGCCGTATCTGAACTCTGCCCAGGCCGTCCATCCCGCGTTCGGCCTGAGCGTGGAGCAGCTGCGCGAGATGGGCGACCTGATCGGTTCGTCCGAGCCCGCCGCCCGAAGGGGCCGGGGGCGGGGCGGATCGGTTCTGTTGGAGGAGGCGCTGGATACTGCTCAAGCCCAGATTGTCCGTGCGGCTGGCTACGGGGTGAGCCGGTTCGGCCCTCGGAAGAGGAAGCTGGCTTGGCGGATAGAGTCCAGGCCGAGCATCACCATCAGCACCCGCCCGAGACCCATGCCGAGGCCACCGTGGGGCGGGCATCCGTACCGGAACACGTTCAAGTAGTCCTGCATCGGCTCAAGGCTCATGCCCTTCTCGGCGGCCTGCTGCAGCAGCACGTCGTACCGATGCTCGCGCTGCGCGCCGGTGGTGACCTCCAAACCCTTCCACAGCAGGTCGAAGCTCAGGGTCACGCTCGGGTCGTCGGCCGACCGCATGTGGTAGAAGGGCCGAATACCGACCGGATAGTGCGTGAGGAACACGAACTCATGCCCGGTGGCCTCCTTGATGTGGGCCGAGATGCTCCGCTCGCCCTCCGGGTCCAGGTCTTCCTTCACCCCTGCCGGGTCCCAGCCACCCTTACGCAGGATCTCGTGCGCGTCGGCCATGGAGACGCGGGGGAAGGGTGCCGTGGGCACGGTGACCTTGACGCCGAAGTGCTCGGCGATCGCTTCGCCGTGCGCGTCGGCGACCTTGGCGATCGCGTGGACGAGCATCTGCTCCTCGAACGCCATCACGTCCTCGACGCCGTCGATCCAGGCCAGCTCCACGTCAACGCCGGTGAACTCGGTGGCGTGCCGGGAGGTGAACGACGGCTCGGCGCGGAAGACCGGCCCGATCTCGAAGACCTTGTCGATGCCGGCCGCGATCGCCATCTGTTTGTAGAACTGCGGCGACTGCGCCAGGTAGGCGCTGCGGCCGAAGTAGCCGACCTCGAAGACCTCCGCGCCGGACTCCGAGGCGGTGCCCATGAGCTTGGGGGTGTGCATCTCGGTGGCGCCCTGGGCGTAGACGTACTCGCGCATGCCCTGCTCCAGGGTGGTCTGCACGGCGAACAGGAGCTGAGTGGCAGGACGGCGACGCACGTCCAGGAAGCGCCAGTCCATCCTCTGCTCCAGCCCTGTGTGCTCGTCGATGGGCAGCGGCGTCGCGGCCGGGTTCAGAACCTCGACAGCCTCGGGGACGATTTCGAGGCCACCGAGCTTGACCTGGGCTGCGTCGACGACGCGCCCTGTGATCTTGACTGCGGACTCGGGGGTGAGAGCTTCGAGTTGGGCCTCCAGCGGCCCGTTGTCGCGCTTGTGGATCACCTGCACCATGCCGGTGTGGTCGCGCACGATGACGAACTGCATTTGGCGCTGCAGGCGGAGTGTGTTCACCCATCCGCAGACGGAAACGGTACGGCCAACGTGTTCTCGCAGGTCGGAGACGGGTACGCGGCTGTGGATCATTCGGTCCTCCGAAGGACGTCGTCATGATCCCTTGGGAGTGCGGGCGAGAAGGGCAACTCGCGGTACCACCGCACTTTCGCCGCCACATGGTGGCGACCTCGTTCAGGCCCAGTGACGGGGGCTGGCCGGCGGGGCATTGGACCACCAGACGGGGGTCGTTCCTCCCCGCGCTCAGGAGGGTCTTCACCACGGGACGCGAGACCGCCTTCCCAGCTTCCAGCGGCTCTCTCTGCTCGCGTGATCTGCGGATACTCGTCTCCGTCAACGCGTTGCCCAGCAGGATACGGAGCGGGCAGTGACAGCAGCAATCAAAAAGACGGGCGTGCAGCCAGAGACGCATGAAGGAACGCGGTTTACTCGCTCGTCGTCATGCCGTCTGCCCCCTCCGTACTCAGGCAGAACGAGGGGGCTGGCCCCTACGTGCGAGGGCAAATTTGTCCGCCTTCTTTCCAGTTCGCCATTGGCAGACAGGAAATCCCCGGAAATGACTGGTACCCGGCCGCAAGCCATGTCAACGTACACACCCCCGCCAGAAC
>NZ_VMNX01000085.1 GCF_009377235.1 Streptomyces acidicola | reverse complement strand
GCTCCGCCCCCTGGACCCCCGCTCCTCAAACGCCGGAGGGGCTGGATTTTCCAGCCCCTCCGGCGTTTGAGGGTTCCTCACACACCCGACGGACTCGACGCGTCCTTCGACCCCGGCGCCGCCACCGCAGCGGCCCCGTCGCCGTCCGAGTTGATCTGCTCGATGATCGCCAGCCGCTCCGGCGTGTCCTCGGGCTTGAGGAAGCCGATGAGGATGTACAGGACGAGGGACACGGCCAGCGGGACGGACACCTGGTACTGGAGGGGGACGCCCCCGTCGATGTTCCAGCTGATGGGGTAGTTGACCAGCCAGAAGGCGAACAGTCCGCAGGCCCAGCTGGTCAGCGCCGCCGTAGGACCGGAGCGGCGGAACGGGCGGAGCAGTCCGAGCATCATGGGGATGGCCATCGGCCCCATCAGGCCCGCGACCCACTTGATCACGACCGTGATGATGTCCTTGAACGTCGGCGAGTTGACCTGGGTCGCCGCCGCCATGGACAGCCCGAGGAAGACGACCGTCGCGATCCGGGCCGCGATCAGCCCCGAACGCTGACTCCACGCCCGCGCCCTCGCCGAGAGCACGGGTGCGCAGTCCCTTGTGAAGACGGCGGCGATGGCGTTGGCGTCGGAGGAGCACATGGCCATCGTGTGGGAGAAGAAGCCGACGATGACCAGGCCCAGCAGACCGTGCGGGATGAGCTGTTCGGTCATCAGGGCGTACGAGTCCGAACCGTCCGGCTTCTGCGACTCCACCAGCAGCGGCGACATCCACATGGGGAAGAACAGCACCAGCGGCCAGACCAGCCACAGGATCGCCGACAGCCGCGCCGAGCGCTCGGCCTCCTTCGGCGTCGCCGTGGCCATGTAGCGCTGGGCCTGGTTGAGCATGCCGCCGTTGTACTCGAAGAGCTTGATGAAGAGGAAGGCGAGCAGGAAGACCGTCCCGTACGGGCCGACCAGCGGCTTGCCGTGACCCTGCAGCGCCGGCTCGTCCCAGACGCCGAAGAAGCCGCCGTAGTCGCCGAGTTTGGCGACGACGGCAACGAACATCGCGATGCCCGCGAGGAGTTGGATGACGAACTGGCCCAGTTCCGTCAGCGCGTCCGCCCACAGGCCGCCGATCGTGCAGTAGATCGCCGTGATGCCGCCGGTGATGAGGATGCCCTGGTTGAGGGAGATGCCGGTGAAGACGGACAGCAGGGTGGCGATGGCCGCCCACTTCGCGCCGACGTCCACGATCTTCAGCAGCATCCCGGACCAGGCGAGCGCCTGCTGCGTGGGCAGGTTGTAACGGTTCTTCAGGTACTCGAGCGGGGACGCCACATGCAGCCGGGAACGTAACCGGTTGATGCGCGGCGCGAACAGCTTCGACCCGATCGCGATGCCCAGCGCGATCGGGAAGGACCAGGTGACGAAGGACGTGACGCCGTAGGTGTAGGCGATGCCCGCGTAACCGGTGAACATGACCGCGCTGTAACCCGACATGTGGTGCGAGATGCCGGACAGCCACCAGGGCATCTTCCCGCCGGCTGTGAAGAAGTCGCTGACGTTGTCGACCCGCTTGTGCGACCAGATACCGATCGCGACCATCACTCCGAAGTAGCCGATGAGCACGGCCCAGTCGAGACCGTTCATGTGCTCCCTCCCGGGAATCCGCCCTGTCAACTGTGCTGTCGTGCACGGCACTTCGCCGGAACAGGCCAAATGCGCAGGCCAGAGCAGGCCACACCAGCCGCGTGCATGCCAAGGCGGCCGCGAAGTGCCCGCTCATCCTGGAATCGGGGACACTTCGACGGCAACGGCCCGAACAGTCAAGAGGCAGTAAAAAGGTTCTATGAGGTGACCTCGGTTCACATCCTTGACCCACTTGGCCGTCACCCCGTGTGATCCGGTCACGGCCTACCGCATCACCTCACCCGCGTTGACCAGCAACGACTGCCCGGTGATGGCCCGAGCGCGGTCCGACGCCAGGAAAACCACCGCATCCGCCACATCTCCGTCCGTAGCCAGGTCGGGCAACGCCATCCGCCCGGTCAGCCGCTTCAGCACCTCCGCCTCCGGCACACCCTCGGTGTGCGCGGTGAACTGGACGTACGCCTCCACGGGCGGCCCCCACATCCAGCCCGGCTGCACGGTGTTGACCCGTATCCGGTGCGGGCCCACCTCCCGCGCCAGCGAGTACATGGCGCTGGTCAGCGCCCCCTTCGACGCCGCGTACGCCGCCTGCCGCACCTGCGAGGGAGCGGCCACCGACGACTGCGTCCCGATGATGACGACGGAACCGCCCCGCTCCTTCAGCGCCGGCAGACAGGCCCGCGTCATCCGCAGCGTCCCCAGCAGGTTGACGTCGACGACCGACTGCCAAGTGGTGAAGTCGGCATCCTCCACCCCGCCGAAGTAGCTGTCCCAGGCCGCCACGTGCACCACGGCGTCGATCCCCCCGAACCGCTCCCGCGCGAGCCCCGCGAGCGCCTCGCACTGCGCTTCGTCGGTGATGTCGGTCGCGCGGTACGCCGTACGGGCCCCGCCGGGATCGAGCTCGGCCGCGACCTTCGCGAGGTTCGCCTCCGTACGCGCCCCCAGCACGGCATTGCCCCCGTCCCGCACCACGGCCGCGGCAACCCGCTGCCCGAGCCCGGCCCCGACCCCCGAGATCACGACGGTCTTCCGCTCCAGCAGTGACATGGGCGCCTCCCGGACTCTGGCGGATCGACTGACGACCCGTCAGATTAGGTGGGCACGGCCACGCACGGAAGGCATCGCGCGGAAGGCATCGGACGGAAAGCTTCGGACGGAAGGGGAGCAGCATGTCCCAGGAGACCCGCAGCGAGGTGTACGCGGAACTGGCGGCCGTCGGCCCGTACGGCGTCCACCCCGGCCACGCCCTGATCACCATGGTCGAGCCGCATCCGGGCCACGAGTACGCCTACAATCGCTGGTACGAGGACGATCACTACTACGCCGGCGCGATGGCGATGCCCTGGATGTACGCGGGCCGCCGCTGGGTGGCGACCAGGGACCTCCAACTCCTCCGCTACCCCGAGAAGTCGGCGGTGGCGCAGCCGGTCACCGCGGGCTGTTACATCACCGTCTACTGGGTGACCGCGGGTCGTTACGACGACCACATGAAGTGGACGGTCGCCATCAACAAGCGCCTCAACCGCGACGCCCGCGTCTACCAGGACCGTACCCACGTCT
Organism: Streptomyces acidicola; assembly: GCF_009377235.1. Lineage (GTDB taxonomy): Bacteria > Actinomycetota > Actinomycetes > Streptomycetales > Streptomycetaceae > Streptomyces > Streptomyces acidicola. The sequence goes on along the minus strand of NZ_VMNX01000085.1, from coordinate 31,721 downwards.
TCACGGCCTTCCAGGACCACGAGGCGACGGTCTACCGCGACGGCGCCGCCGGCCCGCGCGACTTCCACGCCCTCGACCACCCGTACGCGGGCCTGGTGGTGGAGGTCATCGACGCCGGCAGCCCGGCGGAACGCGCCGAGCTCCTGGAGTGGCTGCGCTCCCGCCACCTGCCCAGGCGGCTCTCGGGCTCCCCGGCCGCCATGGTCACCCTCTTCCGCCCGGTCCCCCTCCCCCTCGACCGCATGTCGTACGTCAAGCAGGTCGAGGGCGCCGACACACGGCTCACGCTGCTGTGGTTCCTGGAGGCGGATCCACGGGAGTGCTGGGAGGAGCACTTCACGGGGCTCGACGAGGCCGTGACCGAAGCGGGCGTCGGGAGGGTCGAGTTGGTGGCGCCGTTCATTCCTACGGTGCCGGGGACGGACCGGTATGTCGACCGTCTCCGGTGACGGAGTGGTTGTGCACCCGGGTGTGGGTCTCCTGCACGAAGGGATCGTCGGGGCGCAGGCTCAGGGAGCGGTCCGCGTCGGCCAACGCGTGGGCCGGGTCGCCCAGTTCCAGGTGGACGAGCGCCCGTCGGCTCAGGGCCCAGGCGTAGTGCGGCTTGAGCTCCACGGCCCGGTCCAGATCCGCGAGTGCCTCCGCGTGACGGCCCAGAGCGGTCCGTGAGACGGCGCGGCTCGCGTAGGCCGACGCGTAGGCGGGGTCGAGTTCCAGGGCGCGGTCGTAGTCGGTGAGGGCAGCCTGGTGGTGGCCGGCGGAGCGGAGGGCGTCGCCGCGCTCGCACAGGCCCCAGGCCCAGTCCGGCTGCAGGACGACGGCGCGGTCCAGGTCCTCCATCTGGCGCGTGGGCTCCCCGAGGCCGCGCAGCACCCGGGCCCTGCGCACCAGCGCCCACGCGTAGTCGGGCTCCAGCTCCAGTGCCCGGTCGAGGTCCGCGAGTGCCCGGTCGAGGTCGCCCAGGCGCAGCCACGTCGCTCCACGGGAGGCCCAGGTGAACTCCCGGGCCGGGTCGAGGCGGATCGCCCTGTCGAGGTCGGCCAGCGCCTCGTCGTACTGCCCCAGGATCCGGTGGTACTCGCCGCGTGTGGACAGGCTCCGGGCGTGGCCCGGCTCCCGTTCGAGCGCGCGGTCCAGGGCGTCGATCGCCGTCCGGTAGTCGCCCAGGTCGGCGTGGGCGAGGGCCTTGCCACGGTGGGCGCGGGCGAGGTCGGGGGCGAGGGTGAGGGCCCGGTCGTACTCCGCGAGTGCCCGCCGGTACGCGCCGACGCCGCGCAGGGCCTTGCCGCGCCCCGCATGGGCCAGGGCCAGGGTGCGGTCGTCCAGGTCGACCCTGTCGTACTCGATGCGTTCCTCGGGTGCTGCTGGTGCTGCCGGTGCTGCCGATCCGTGGGTGCGCGCCCGTTCTCGTTCCTCGTCCATCCAGTCGAAGGTCGAGCGATGTGCTTCGGGCAGTTCGCCGGCCTGCTCCAGCAGCAGTTCGAGTGCGGCGGCCTCGCGTCCCCGTTCGAGCGCCCCGGCGAGCCCGTCCGCCCAGTCCCGCAGCCCCTGGGCCCCAGTGTCGTCCCCCGCGTCCCGCAGCAGCCCCACCCACCGCCGGGCCACGTCCTCGCCCTGGTCGCAGGCCACGACGAAGTCCCGCAGGACGTCCGCCGGCGCGGTCCGCAGCCCGGCGCACAACCGGTGGTACGACTCCTCCAGCCGCAGCCGTCGCCACCACTCGTCCGCCCAGGCCGCCTCTTCGCCGCCGAGCTCCGTCTCGATCTCGGCCCGCCACCGCCCGAGCGCCTGGGCGAGGCGACGGTGCCGGGCGATCCACTGCCGCGGGGACCGGTACCGCTGCAACCGCAGCATGGGCGCCCGTACGAGGTCGTGGTACTTCACCCGGTCCCCGCGATCGCTCACGAACGGCAACCCTCGCAGCCACTCGAAGAACGTCTCGGTCTCGTCGTCCGCGCACCGCACAGCGACCTGCACGATGTCGGCGTCCAGTTGCCGGGGGAACGCGCAGGCCAGTGCGGCTGCCCGGCGCACCGGGTCCTGTTCCCACTTCAGGAAGCGGTCCACGGCGGTCACGCTCGGGTCGCCGATGTCGTCCACGTCCACCGGCCGGGCCTGAGCGAGCGTCGACACGAGGACCGGAAGCCCGCCGGTGAGCCGGAGCACCTCCGCCACGACCGGCTCGGCCACCACCCCCCGGTCCGCGAGCAGCCCGCGCGCCTCCGCCTCCGTGAAGGGCCCCAGCGGCAGGTCGGTCACGAAGTCGGCGACGTCACTCCAGCGAACCGTGTCCAGGGGGTACTGCCCTGAGGTGACGACGACCAGGTTGTCCGGGACGTCCCCGTACCGGTCGGCCGCCAGCACATCGTGCAGCCAGCGGTCGAGGACGGGACCCGTGTGCTCGTACGTGTCGAGGAACAGGACGATCCAGGGGACATTGGCGGCGGCCTCCCGCACCTCCCTCAACAGCACCGGTGTCAGCACCTGCTCGGGCTCCCGGACCAGCCGGGCGTCCTCCTGGTTGCGGAAGCGGGTGCCGATCCCGGTGCGCATCTGGTCGACACCCCGGGCGAGTTGGGCGGAGTCCACGCCGGCGCTGGCCACCGGGCCGACGACCGGCACGTAACCCAGCGCCGCCGCCGCCACCCGCGCGACAACCGTGCTGCCCACCGACGGCTCCGCCTGGGGGTCGGGTACGGCGGTGAGCGCAGCAACCTCGGCCTCGTACCGCCGCTCACGGTGCACGGCCAGCAGCCTGTCCAGCTCCTTGAAACGGTGCCCTTGCGCCGCGCACTGAGCGCTGATCGCCTCCAGGACCTCGGGCACGCTGCCCACGGCCTCGTCGGCGTACGCGGTCAGCGCCCCGCGGTCCCGGGCGATCTGCTCCAACTCCCGTACCAGGAAAGTCTTTCCGACCCCTGCGTTCCCGTGCACATGGAACAGGAACCGTGCGGCCCCGGCGTCGGGCGCGAGATCGAGATTGTCACGGAAGGCGGCACGCTCGGCGTCCCGCCCGACGAAGGCCTGCCGTCTGCGCTGCTGAATCAGCTGCCGCCTCGACGACCGCACCCGCGCCATGTGTCCTCCGCCTCTCCGCCGGGCCGTGGCCCCACCGACCACCAGTCTGGCCCAAGGCATCGATCATCGCGCGGGGTTGGGTCCGCCTTGGCCGGGACGGCGCCCTCGCGACCTCGCCGTCATGGATCAGGGCATCCGACAGCCTCGAGGGATTCAGCCGTACCAAGTGACGTTGCAGACGTAGACGCACTCGTGCCTCGGCACCGCGAGGAGCTGATGAAGCCACGGCCGCCGAGTAGGTCGAACTCACGCAGACCGCCCTCCCTGTCGAGGGGTCTGCCCACCCGCACGGAGTCGTGCCCGAGGGCGGCCAGTTCGGTGGCGAGCCGCTCGACCTCCGCCACGACGCCGGGCGGCAATCCATCGGTGATGTACTCGGCACTCGGGTTGTAGTCCCAGGACCAGTCCGTCACAGCCCTGCCTCGGCTTCGGCCGCTTCCCTGATCACGCGGCTCTCGGCGATGGCCTCGGAGGGGTCCTGTTCGCCCAGATCCACAACCCGCTCCAGCTCGCGCAGACTCCGGGCGCGCGCGGGATGGCGCTCGATGGCGACGAACACCGCCCACGAGTGCACGAACGCGCGCAGCGGCGCGAGGCTCTGCGTCTGCTGCGCGTTCGTCGTCGCCTCGAACAGATGTTGCGTCAGTGCCGGGATACGGCTGGGCGCGATCCGGGCGACCGCAGCGCGCAGCGCGTCCGGAGTGAGCTCAGGCATCGGGATCAGCGGTCCGTACGGGCCGTCGCTCTGAGCACTCACGGTGACCTCCGGTGCTGGTGGGTCGCTCCTCGTACGGTACCGGTGGAGGGTTCGGTGTGGCGTCGGGACGGCACGGGCCGCATGAGTCGCTCGTGGCATGTCTCACGCCACCGCCCGCTCGGCGCCACGGCAGTCGCGGCAGCGGCCCGGCTGCGCCGCACGGAATGCCCTGTCGCAGCCCTCGCAGTTCTGCAAGGGGGCGGGGCGGGCTGCCTCCGGTGCGTGCTCGAAGGGTGCCGGCGTAGCCCGCCCAGCGGGTGCCTGGAACGCCCGCAGGGCGGCGGTGCTCTCCTGGCTGGGCTGGTGCGCTGGGTACGGCTACGACGGGCCGGCGGTCCCGGCCTGGACGAAGCGGCTGGCGGTGCCGGACTCCGAGACCCCGGCCCGCTCGAAGATGGCCGTGGACCGGCTCATCGCCCGCCGCGAGGTCCGCCTGCGGGAGAAGACGCTGTGGCGGATGCTCTATGAGACCGCCGCCCGCGCGGAGGAGATCCTCGGCGTGAACATCGAGGACCTGGACCTCGCCGCCCGCCGCTGCCCGGTCAAGGCCAAGGGTGCCCGAAGCAAGGCACGCCGCCGCGGACAGGCGCGCGAGGACTTCGTGCTGGAGACCGTCTACTGGGACGCCGGCACCGCCCGTCTCCTGCTCCGCCTGCTGCGCGGCCGTGCCCGTGGGCCGGTGTTCGTCACCCACCGCCGCCCCGGGCCGGGGAAGGTCGTCAGTCCCCGCGACGTCTGCTCGGACACCGGCCTGGCCCGCCTCTCCTACGGCCAGGCCCGCGCACTGCTGGACGAGCACACCGCCGTGCGCGGGCCGGGAACCGGCTGGGACCTGCACGAGTACCGCCATTCCGCCCTGACCCACCCCGGTGAGCAGGGCGCCTCCTTGCTGATGCTGATGGCGAAGTCCCGGCACAAGAAGGCGGAGAACGTCCGCCGCTACTTCAAGCCGTCCCCGGAAGCGGTCTCGGAGCTGACGAGCCTGCTCGCGGTTGGCGACGCGCGCCGCTGAACCCTGCTGTCCCTGGGGTGACGTGGGTCAAGCCGTGGCTGGGCGCGGAGCACCGGCTGCGGCCAGCGGGGGCGTAGCAGCCGTCAGTCGCAGTCCTCGGCGGCGGGGCCTCGCGACTTCGCAGTCGAGGAAGTCCTCGCGCACTGCGGCCAGCCGTCGATCGACCCGGTCGATCGGTCCGGCAGTCGAATGTTCACCCACACGTGGCTGATCGTTTGCAGCATGCGCGATGTACGCCGAGGGCCGGGCCGGGACACTTCCCTCGGCCCGCCAACAGCATGGTTGCGGGCCAGTTTTACACGCCAACTCGGAAGGGTCTCTTGTCGATGAAACTCAGACTCCGCGCGCTCATAGGGGTCTTGGCCGCCGCCGTGACGCTGGCGACGCTCACCACCGCCCCCGCGGCGAATGCCGCCACCTCGGTCCCGTCGCAGGGATCGCCGACACAGCTCGACGTCGGCAACTGGAACGTCGAGTGGTTCGGTGCGCCGGACTTCGGCCCGACCGACGAGGCTCTTCAGCAGCAGAACGTCCGTAACGTCATGGCGGGCGCCGACATGGACGTGTGGGGCCTCTCCGAGGTCGTCAGCACCTCGGCGTTCGACACACTCGTGGCCGGCATGCCCGGGTACACCGGGGTCGTGGCCAACGACCCGATCGTGACGAACGGTGCGCAGTACTACTCGGACTTCAGCAACACCGAGCAGAAGGTCGCCCTCGTCTGGCGCTCCAGCATGGCCACCCTGGTGAGCGCGAAGGTCATCCTGCCCGAGCAGAACAGCAACTTCGCCGGCCGTCCGCCGGTGGAGTTCACGTTGCGCGGCACGTTCGACGGTGTCACCCGTGACCTCGTCTTCATCGTCCTGCACGCGAAGTCCGGATCCACCACGGATGCGTGGAACCTGCGCAACCCCGCGTCGCAGGCCCTCAAGTCCTACCTCGACACGACCTACCCCACGCAGAACGTCTTCGTCATCGGTGACTGGAACGACGACGTCGACACCTCCATCACAGCCGGGAAGGCTTCGCCCTACGCCAACTTCGTGAACGACGCGGCGCGCTACGCGTTCCCGACGCGGGCCCTGTCGCTGGCGGGCGTGTCGTCGACGGCGAGCTACCCGGACTTCATCGACCACCAGCTCACCACCAACGAGGTGCAGGCGAAGTACGTCGCCGGCTCGGCGACCGCCTTCCAGCCCCAGGCCTATGTCCCGAACTACGCGACGACGACCAGCGACCACTACCCGGTGCTGTCTCGCTACAACTTCGTCATCGGCGGTGGCGGCGGCGCGAACCAGCAGCCCACGGCGTCGTACACGCACTCCTGCACCGCTCTCAACTGCACCTTCACCGATGGCAGCACCGACTCCGACGGCACCATCGTGAGCCGCAGCTGGGACTTCGGCAACGGCCAGACCTCGACGGCGACGAACCCGACCGTGACCTACGCATCGGCCGGAACCTACGCGGTCTCGCTGACCGTGACGGACAACGGCGGGGCCACCCACACCACGACCCAGAACGTCACCGTCACCGCCGGCGGTGGCGGCGGACCCGCCAACGTCATCATCAACGAGGTGCTGGCCAACGAACCGGGCAGCAGCACCGCCGGCGAGGCCATCGAGATCGTGAACACCGGTGGCACGGCATCCAGCATCGCCGGCTGGACCATCCGGGACGGGTCGGCAGTGCGGCACACGTTCGCGGCCGGTACGACGCTGCAGCCCGGCAAGGCGATCACCGTGTTCGGCGCGGGCTCCGCGATCCCCGGTGGCATCGTGGCGGTGGCAGCCAGCACCGGCGACCTCAACCTGTCCAACAGCGGTGACCAGGTGATCCTGCGGGATGCGGCCGGAGCGACGGTCCAGTCGATGAGCTACTCCTCGAGCCTGGCGAACTCCGACGGGGTGTCCATCAACCGAAGCCCTGACGGCTCGGCGACCGGCGCCTGGGTCAAGCACAACACCATCAGCTCACTGTCCCGCTCGCCCGGCCAGCGCGCCAACGGAACGGTGTACTGAGCCCAGATCCACCGGCTTGGCTTCGAAGTGATCGTTTAGCGGGGTCCGGGCCGGTCGGCTGGTGGAGGGCGTGCCGTAACCGTTGGTCTGCCCAGCTCTTCCACATATGCACAGGTCTCGGGCCCTCGCGGTCCGGTCGTTGCCCCGGAACAGATCGATCTCACCGCGGCGACCGACGAACCCTGCGCGCCCGGACAGCCACCGATCGATCGACTCTCGAAGCGGTTCGGCCCAACCCTGTGAAAATCACTTGGGGTTGACGTGGCGCACGGGGACATAGTCCCACCATGACCATTGACCAGAATCAGCAGTCCCAGCAGAGCTCCCGATCCACCCTCCTCCCCCTCGCCGCCACCCTCCTCACCGCGACGGTCGCCCTCTACATCACCCTCGTCGCGTTCAGCAACATCACCGACTTCGGTACCAACCAGGCGTTCGTCCGGCACGTTCTCGCGATGGACACGACGTTCAAGGACGAGAACCTGATGTGGCGGGCGATCGAGTCGCGGGCGCTTCAGGACGCGGCGTACGTCGCCATCATCGTGTGGGAGACGGTTGCCGCGCTCGTTCTCATCGGCGGCACGTACCTCTGGGTGCGCCGTGACCACCACCGCGCCCGGCGCGTCTCGACGCTCGGGTTGCTGATGCTCATGCTGCTGTTCGGCGCCGGGTTCATAGGCATCGGCGGTGAGTGGTTCGTGATGTGGCAGTCGGGGGACTGGAACGGGCTGGACGCGGCCATGCGGGTCTTCACTCTGAGCGGTGTCGTCCTTCTGGTCATCCATCTTCCGGGTACGGCCGAGCGGTAGCCGAGCGGAAACCGACCAGTACGTGCGGGGGCGCCCCCTTCAACCGACGAGGGCGCCCCCGAACCGTCCGTACCGTCAGTCCAGCACCGGCAGCAACTCCGGCAGATGCCCGTCCGACTCCGCCGCCGCCCGCTGCCGTTCCTCCGGGACCTCCCCGTACAGCGTCGTGCGCGGCTTCGCCGGGCGTCCCGCCGCGTCCGCCACCGCGATCAGGTCCTTGACGGACTTGTACGAGCCGTACGACGAGCCCGCCATCCGGGAGATGGTCTCCTCCATCAGCGTGCCGCCGACGTCATTGGCGCCGGAGCGGAGCATCTCGGCGGCGCCCTCGGTGCCGAGTTTCACCCAACTGGTCTGGATGTTGGGGATGTGCGGGTGCAGGAGGAGGCGGGCCATGGCCGTGACCGCGCGGTTGTCGCGGGTCGTGGGGCCGGGGCGGGCGATCCCCGCCAGGTACACCGGCGCGTTGGTGTGGATGAACGGGAGCGTCACGAACTCCGTGAAGCCGCCGGTCTGTTGCTGGATGCGGGCGAGGGTGCGGAGGTGGCCGAGCCAGTGGCGGGGCTGGTCGACATGGCCGTACATCATCGTCGAACTCGACCGGATGCCCAGCTCATGCGCCGTCGTCACCACCTCGATCCAGGTCGCGGTGGGCAGCTTGCCCTTGGTCAGGACCCACCTCACCTCGTCGTCGAGGATCTCGGCGGCCGTGCCGGGGATGGAGTCCAGGCCGGCCTCCTTGGCGGCGGTCAGCCACTCGCGGATCGACATGCCGGTGCGGGTGGCGCCGTTCACGACCTCCATGGGGGAGAAGGCGTGCACGTGCATCCCGGGGACGCGGGACTTGACCGCCTTCGCGATGTCGAAGTACGCCGTGCCGGGCAGGTCCGGGTGGATGCCGCCCTGCATGCACACCTCGACCGCGCCCACGTCCCAGGCCTGTTGCGCACGGTCCGCGACCTGGTCCAGCGACAGGGTGTAGGCGTCGGCGTCCGTCCTGCGCTGTGCGAAGGCGCAGAAACGGCAGCCGGTGTAGCAGACGTTGGTGAAGTTGATGTTGCGGGTGACGATGTAGGTGACCTCGTCGCCGACCACCGACTTCCGTACGTCGTCGGCCACCCCGCACAGGGCGTCCAGCGCCGGGCCGTCCGCGTGCAGCAGGGCCAGGGCCTCGTCGTCGGTGAGGCGGGTCGGATCGTCGGCCGCGGTGCGCAGGGCCTCGCGTACGTCGGTGTCGATGCGCTCCGGCGCCATGCCGGGGGCGGCTGCCTCGCGCAGGGCCTCCCAGTCGCCGTACACCTCGTCGAAGTCGTCGCGGCGGTCGGAGGTGCGGCCCTCGGTGTCGATCGTGGTGTGGAGGTCCGTACGGCCCGAGGGCTGGAACGCCTCCTCGGGTTCCTGCCACGGGTGGCCCTCCACGGGCGCGTCCGGGAGGGCCAGGCCCGTCTCCGGGTCCGCGAGGGCGCGTACGTGCGGCAGGAGCCGGGGGTCGAGCCAGGGTTCGCCTCGGGTCACGAACTCCGGGTAGACGCAGAGACGTTCCTTCAGTGCGAAGCCCGCCACCGCCGACTGCTGGGCGAGTTCCTCGATCTGCGGCCAGGGGCGCTCGGGGTTCACATGGTCGATGGTGAGCGGGGAGACGCCGCCCCAGTCGTCGATTCCGGCACCGATGAGACGTCCGTACTCGTCGTCGACGAGGTTCGGCGGGGCCTGAAGGCAGGCGCTCGGGCCCATGATGTGCCGGGCCACCGCCACCGTGGCGACGAGTTCGTCCAGTTCCGCGTCCGGCATGCCGCGCATCGCGGTGTCCGGCTTGGCGCGGAAGTTCTGGATGATCAGCTCCTGGATGCCGTGGTAGGCGCGGGAGACGCGCCGCAGCGCGAAGAGGGACTCGGCCCTCTCCTCGTACGTCTCGCCGATGCCGATGAGGATGCCTGACGTGAAGGGGACGGAGGAGCGGCCGGCGTCCTCCAGGACGCGCAGCCGTACGGCCGGTTCCTTGTCCGGGGAGCCGTGGTGGGGGCCGCCGGGCTCGGACCACAGACGGGTCGCGGTCGTCTCCAGCATCATGCCCATGGAGGGGGCCACCGGCTTGAGGCGCTGGAAGTCGGTCCAGGTCATGACGCCCGGGTTGAGGTGCGGGAGCAGCCCCGTCTCCTCCAGGATGCGGATGGAGATGGCCCGGACGTAGGCGATCGTGTCGTCGTACCCGTGCGCGTCGAGCCACTCGCGGGCCTCCGGCCAGCGGTCCTCGGGCTTGTCGCCGAGGGTGATCAGGGCTTCCTTGCAGCCGAGCGCGGCGCCCTTGCGGGCGATGTCGAGGACCTCGTCCGGGGACATGAACATCCCGTGGCCGGCCCGGCGCAGCTTGCCGGGGACGGTGACGAAGGTGCAGTAGTGGCACTTGTCGCGGCACAGGCGGGTCAGAGGGATGAAGACGCTCTTCGAGTACGTGATGACGCCGGGACGGCCGGCCGCCGCGAGTCCCGCGTCGCGCACGCGGGCCGCCGACACGGTGAGCTCCTCCAGGTCGGCGCCGCGGGCCTGGAGGAGGACGGCCGCCTCGGTGACGTCGAGTGCGACGCCGTCACGGGCACGTTTGAGGGCGCGACGCATGGAGTTCTCGGTCGGGCCGGTCCCTGGGGTCGCGGAAGTCGTCATCCTTCGAGCATACGGTCGCCGTGATCAGCCCAAACAGGGCCGCCCGGGCGGGTGAGGGTATGCCTCGCCGTGCGTCCGTGTCGCCGCCACACCGGTCGTGAGCGCCTGGGATCGACCGCGCCGCTTCCGCGCAACATGCCGCTCCCCTTCCCTTGCACGGCAGTTCACGGCTGAATAGCAAGGTTGTGCGCGCCACCCCTGCACCACCCCCACACCACCCGTGCAACCCGAAGACGTGTTGGGAGCAGCAGCATGTGCGAGGACGACGACCACGGTGCCGGCCTGGGCAGACGCGCCCTGTTCGTGACGGGCGCCGCCGCGGCGCTTACGTTGGGGAGTGTGAGCTTCTCGAACGGACCGTCCGCCGAGGCGGCGAACAACACCGAGACCAGGACGGTGCGCGGCACGCTGCCCACCGGCTCCCCCGACTTCGTGTACCTGCCCGTCGAGGTCCCGTCCGGCGTACGGGAACTGCACGTGGCGTACACCTACGAAAGGCCGGCCGTGCCGTCCGGCACCGTGGGCAACGCCCTCGACATCGGCATCTTCGACGAACGCGGCACCGACCTCGGCGGCAAGGGCTTCCGCGGCTGGTCGGGCGGGGCGCGCACGGAGTTCTTCATCCGGGCGGACGACGCGACGCCCGGCTACATTCCCGGCCCCGTCCGCCCCGGCACCTGGAACATCGCGCTCGGCCCGTACACCGTGGCGCCGCAGGGACTGGCGTACGAGATCACGATCACCCTCACGTACGGCGAACCGGGCAGGACGGTGAAGCCGACGTACCCGCCGTCCCGTGCGAAGGGCCGCGGCCGGGCCTGGTACCGCGGCGACTGCCATCTGCACTCCTGGTTCTCCGACGGCCGCCGCACCCCGGCCGAGATCGCGGCGCTCGCCCGTGCCGCGGGCCTCGACTTCATCAACACCTCCGAGCACAACACCCATTCCGCGCACGCCCACTGGGCCGACCAGGCGGGTGAGGACCTGTTGATCATGCTCGGCGAGGAGGTCACGACCCGCAACGGCCACGTGGTGGCGCTGGGCACGGACCCCGGCACGTTCATCGACTGGCGCTACCGGGCCCGGGACAACCGCTTCGGCAAGTACGCGCGCAAGATCCGCGCCGCCGGTGGCCTGGTCGTCCCCGCCCACCCGCACGCCACCTGCATCGGCTGCAACTGGAAGTTCGGCTTCGGCGAGGCCGACGTGATCGAGGTGTGGAACGGGGCGTACACCCCCGACGACGAGGTGGCCCTGGCCGACTGGGACGGCATGCTCGTCGCCTCGGTGCGCTCGGACAACGGCCGGTCCTGGATCCCGGCGATGGGCAGCAGCGACGCCCACCGCGACCCCGACCCCGTGGGCCGGCCCCAGACGGTCGTCCTCGCCGACGACCTGACCCGCGAGGCCATCCAGGAGGGCCTGAAGGCGGGACGGTCGTACGTGGCCGAGTCCAGCACGCTGTCGCTGTCCTTCACCGCGGTCGGCGGGCGGGGTGAGCACGCGGGCATCGGCGAGCGGCTCGACGTGGACCGCGACGACCCGGTCACGGTCCGTCTGGAGGTCACGGGCGCGCCCCGCTGCACGGTCCGGTTCGTCACCGACCAGGGCGTCCTCCACACCAGCGAGCCCCTGCCGGTGTCCGGGTCGGGCACGGTCGAGTGGCGTACGACGGCGCAGTACGCGGCGTACGTACGGGCGGAGTTGCGGCACGAGGCCGTGGTGACGTCGCTGCCGGGGCCGCTGGCGGCGTTCACGAACCCGATCTTCCTGGGGCGTTAGTCCCGTACACGAGCGAAGGGGCACGGCCACGAGCGAAGGGGCACGGCGGTGCGCGTGATCGCGTACGGCCGTGCCCGTCGTGCCCTTCGCGCTGGTCGCGCCCGTCGTGCGTCGTACCTACCCGTCGCGCGTCGTACCTTCTCGTCGCGCGTCGTACGATTCTTCGCGTTTCTCAGCCCGCGACGAGAGCGGACCGCAGGGTCTTCTTCAGGCGGGCCGCGACGCGGTCGCGCATCGCCGGCATGGAGAAGCCCTTCGGGTCGATCTTGTCCTCGGACCACTCGAGGTGGCCGATCACGCTGCGTGCGGTCCAGCCGTGGGCACGGCAGATCGCGGCGCTGACGCGTTCGATCGCCTCCAGCTGCGCCGCCGGCCACGGGTCATCACCGGTGCCGAGGTTGACGCATTCGAAGCCGTAGAAGCAGACGTTGCCGTCCACGCCGTCGGCGTTGCCGCGCGTCGGCTTCGGCGGGCGGCTGCCGTAGTCCTCGGCCTTCACGCGTTCGAGGACCTCGGGGTCGCCGCCGCCGGCGTGGTTGGCGCGTCCGTGGCCGACGAGGTGGACGGTGCCGTCCTTGGCGATGACGCCGTGGCACAGCGGGCCCGGCAGTGAGCTGTAGCCGTCCCGGCAGATCGCCACGGACTTCTGGGTGCCCGAGGTCACGGTGTGGTGGATCATCACACCGTTGACGGGTCCCCAGGGGCCCATGTGGTTGCGGTTGTGCGTACGCCAGTCGCCGATCTCCACGACCCGTACGCCTTCGGCACGCAGGGCGGCGAGGAGCTTCGCCGCGGAAAGCGGTGTCGCCATGGCTACCTCACCAGGAGGGCTTGCGGTCGTTGCCGTACCCGCCGCCACGGGGACGGTCCTCCAAGTGCAGGTGCGGACCGGTCACGTTCCCGGTCGCGCCGACCTTGCCGAGCGTCTGGCCCGCTTTCACCTTGTCTCCCTTGGCGACGGCGCGCTGGGACAGGTGGCAGTAGTGGTAGTCGCGGTCGTTGTCGGCGCGCAGGACTATCAGGTTCCCGTACGCGCCCGCGTTGCTCTTCGACTCGGCAATGGTGCCCGCCCGCACCGCCACCACGGTGGTGCCGGTGGACGCCGCGTAGTCGTCACCGGTGTGGTAACCGGCGGAGTAGCCCGAGTTACGGACCCCGTAGGCGTACGTGACCTTGTGGCCGGGCACAGGTGAGGCCACCCGTCCCCCCGAGCTGTGGCCCCCGTCCTTCAGCCCGAGCCGGGTGAACGTCTCCTTGCCCGGCAGTCCGTCCGCCCCGCTGCCCGACCAGCCCTGCGCACGCTGGAACTTGGCCACGGCGGCCTTCGTCTCGTCGCCGTACTTGCCGGTGGCGCCCGACGGGATCTTGTAGCCGGCGGCTATGAGGGCCTTCTGGAACGACTTCACACACGGCTCCGTCGAGCCGTACCGCACATGATCGAACTCGATCGTGGTCATGAACATCTCCCCGTGTTGTCAGCCGCTCGGGTCTCAAGCGACTGCGTTCATCCTCGGTGCCGCAGGAGCGCTCGTGTTGACGCCGGGTCCACAGTTCTTTGACGTTCCGTCCCCGGCGGGGCCGTGCGCGGAGGTCTGCGGTCTGATGACGCTCAGTCAGTGGGTCAGCCGCTGCCGGCCTCTTGGAGCAGGGCGCGGTGGCGGTACTCGCGGGGCGACATGCCGTAGGCGGCGCGGAAGGCGCGCGTGAAGACCGAATGGTTCTCGTAACCCGCGCGTGCGGCGACAAGATGCACGGGGACGTGGCTCCGGGCGGGGTCGGCGAGCTGCTCGCGAGCGTGCTCCAGACGCAGGTGGCGGATCCAGCCGGACACCGTGGTCTCGCGGTCCTGGAACAGCCGGTGGAGGTAACTGGTCGAGATGTGGTGCGCGGCGGCGATGCCGGCCGGCGTCAAGTCGGGGTCGTGCAGGTGGTCGCGGATGAACGCCTGGATGCGCAGGGCCAGGGTCCGTCTTCGGGACTCGGCGGGCAGGGAGTCCATGCCGTCGAGCGCGTTCGCGAAGAGGGCGGCGAGCAGGTCCAGCAGGACCGTCTCCAGGCGGGGCGCGTCGGCGGCGGTGTACGAACGCCGGTTGTCCACCAGGGTGGTGAGGAAGGAGGCCAGCAGGGCCCCGACGCCTTCCCGTCCCGACAGCCGGTGACCGATCACGCGGTCGATCTCGTCCGAGGGCAGGGGCAGCCGTGCCCTGGGGACGTCGACGCACACGGCGTGCACTGCCTCGCCGCTCGTGCCCAGGACGATCTCGCACGGGTGGGAGGAGTCGTTGGTACGGAACTCGAACGGGCCGTACAGGGCGTCCGGGCCGTGCATACGGAACCCCACGGTGCCCTTGATGATCAGCGAGAGGTTGATCATCTCCGGGTCGGAGCTGCGGATGAGTTCCGTGGTACGCCGGATGGCGTAGGACCCACTGACCGAAGGCCATACGAGCGCGCTGCCCAGTGGGATGACGCGCTGGTAGGCGCTGAAGTGGGAGTCGGGGCGGCAGATCAGGTCTACGGGCGCGTGTGTCTGGGACAACCTCTCCCGCCACGCTTCGGCCCGGTCTGCCACCGGTAAGTCATCGGTCCGGAACACTGTTTCGATCATCGTGTCTGCCCCCGTCGCAGCATGGATGAACACCGGGCCCCGACGGCCCGGGCACTCCACCAGCATGCCGAGAGGCAAAGGAGCCGCAAAGAGTTGGCTGCTCTTCGGCGTGGCGCGCCCACACTCCTCTGGGCGCCTGCTAGCCCGCCACGGACATGGTCACGATGCGGCGCCCGGCGCCAGATCGGCGACCACCGCCGCATGGTCGGACGGCCACACGCCGTCGACCGGCCCGTCCCCGGCCCGCCGCACCGCCCGCACATGTCCGAGGCCACCGGGGCCGGGCGGTCCCACGTGGATGTAGTCGATACGCACGCTCGGCCCGTACGTCGCCGCGACGTACGGGTTCGCCATGTCCCAGGTGGCCGAGGGAGCCGTCGGGTCGGCGTACTCCCAGGCGTCGATGAGGCACTGGCCGGGCACGGGCGGAGCCGTCTTGAGCCCCCCGAACAGCCGCACCTCGTCGGAGTCGGGCCAGGCGTTGAAGTCCCCGGTGACGACGGGCGGGAAGCCGGTCCCGCCCTTGTAGCGGGCAACGAACTCGGCGAGCGCGGTGACCTGTCGGCAGCGCGCGGCCGAAGCATCCGGGGCGGAGGCGAGATGGGCGGCGAAGAACGGCACGTGCTGCCCGGGCGCATCGAGCCGCGCGTACAGCGCGAGCCGCCCGCCATCGCCCTCCGCGGCGGGCAACGGCAGCACCGCCCGCTCCCCGACGGACCACCGGCTCAGTACGGCGTTACCGATCCCGACGCTTCTGTCCCCGATCCGCCGCTGCCAGAACCCGGGGTCGTCGGAGGCCGCCCAGGTCCAGTGCATCCCGAGCTCACCGGCCAGCCACTGAGCGAGATTGTCCGAGCCCTGCTCCCACACCTCCTGCAGTCCGACGACATCGGGCCGCAACTCCCGCAGTACGGCGAGGATCGCCTTCTGCCGCGCTTCCCAGGGCCCGAACCGCCACCACAGATTCCACGTCACGACCCTCATCAGAATCCGCCTCGTCCCGTTCCTCGGCCGTCTGCGCCGCCTACGCCGTCTCTGCTACACCTTGCTCAACCGCGTACAGGAACCACAACCCACTGCCACCGCACGCAGAGGAGCCCCGCAGCCGATGACCCAAAGCAACGACCGCAAGCTCCGTGCCGTCACGACCTTCCAGCGCCGGATCCTCAACCCCGTCATGCGCCGGGTCCCGTTCCAGACGGCGCTGGAGACCACGGGCCGCACCTCCGGCCTGCCCCGCCGCACTCCCGTGGGCGGCCGCCGCGTCGGCGACTCCTTCTGGCTGGTCTCGGAGCACGGGGAGAGGTCCCAGTACATCCGCAACATCCGCGCGAACCCCCGGGTGCGGGTGCGGATCGGGGGACGGTGGCACCACGGCACGGCCCATCTCCTCCCCGACGACGACACCGCGGCCCGCCTGCGCACCCTGCCCCGCTCCAACAGCACCGTGGTGCGGCTGGTGGGAACGGATCTGCTGACGGTGCGTGTGGATCTGGAGGACTGAGGCACGCTCAGGGCGCCGTTCGAGTGCACGGATCGTCAAACAACTGTGGTCTCCGCGTCAACAATCCCTCCGCGCTGTCGCACATCCTGATGCCCGGCAGTGAACGGAGCACGACCAAGGAGGGGACATGCGGAAGGTAATGACGAGGTTCGCCCGGGGCGCGCCGGCCGCCGTCGCGGCAGGCGGCCTGGTGCTCGGTCTGGCCGGCTCGGCGCACGCGTCGTCGAACGCGACGGCGTACGTGTACGGCCCGGACGGCACCCGCCTGGGCACGGGGCACTTCCAGGCCGACCCCCAGGAAAGCTCCGATCCCAGCAGGCCCGACCAACCGGGCGACGCGATCATGGCCTGTGACGCGGTGCGCGGGGATTCCTACGGCGTCCGGGTCCAACTCGACATCCACCGTGACGGGGACATCGACCGCTCGGCGTCCGCCTACACCTTCGGGTGCACCGACTGGGTGACCGGCAACATCACGGAAGAGACGCCGGTGCGGATCCGCGCCTGCGAGATCGTGGGCTTCACAACGCGCGACTGCGGCGCCTGGCGCAACGCCACGGCCTAGACAGCCCACGGAAATTCAGAAGACACTCCCGCCCCTCGCCCGCCAGGATCCTCCCCATGGACCGCCGACGCATCAGTGCCCTCGCCCACGCCGACCACCCCATCGCCGCGCCCCTGAGCGACACCTCCGTGGCCCACCTCCTCGATCGTGCCCTGCGGGACGGGGCCGTGCAGGACGGGGCCGAGCGAGACAGGGACGTGCGGATACTCGATCTCGGGTGCGGGGAGGCGGCCTGGCTGGTGCGGGCCCTGGAGGGGCGGCCGGGGGTCAGGGCACACGGGGTCGACCTGGACGCCGGCACCATCGCCGGGGCCCGCGACGAGATCGCCGCGCGCGGGCTCGGCGACCGGGTCACCCTGCACGCCCAGGACGCCAGCGAGTTCGTCGCCGACGAGCCGTTCGACCTGGTGCTCTGTGTCGGCGCCACCCACGCCTTCGGCGGTCTGCTGCCCACCCTCGAAGCGGCCCGGCGCCACCTCGCCCCGGGCGGTACGGCCCTGATCGGCGACGCCTTCTGGGAGCGCGAGCCGGACCAGGGCACTCTGGACGCCGGGTTCGCGGCCGACGACTACGCCGATCTCGGGGCGACCGTCGACAGGATCGTCGCGGACGGGTGGACGCCGGTGTACGGGCACATCAGCACCACCGAGGAGTGGGACGAGTACGAGTGGTCGTGGACCGGGTCCCTGTCCCGCTGGTCCCTGGACCACCCCGACGACCCGGACAGCGGCGAGGCGCTCAAGGCCGCCGCCGAGCACCGTTCCGGCTGGCTGCACGGCTACCGCCGCACCCTCGGCTTCGTCACCCTCGTACTGCGACGAACACCCGACCACCTGCGGTGAGGTGAGGGCCCGGCGTCACCCCGGCCTCACCCTGGCCACACCACCGCCTGCACCTCGCTGTACGCGTGCAGGGCGTACGAGCCCACGTCCCGCCCCACCCCGCTCTTCTTGAACCCGCCGAACGGGGCCTCCATGTTGCGGCCGACGGTGTTCACGCCCACTCCGCCGGCCCGCAGGCGCCGTGCGACCCGGAAGGCGCGGGCCACGTCGCCGGACCAGACGTAGTCGATGAGACCGTAGTCGGAGTCGTTGGCGAGGGCCACGGCCTCCTCCTCGTCGCCGAAGGGGAGGACCACCACGACCGGGCCGAAGATCTCCTCGCGGACCACGCGCATGTCGGGGGTGCAGTCCGCGAGGAGGGTGGGGGCGACGTAGAAGCCGCGGTCCAGGGACGGGCCTTCGCCCCCCGCGACCACCCTCGCGCCCTCCTTGCGGCCCAGTTCGACGTACGACTCCACGCGGTCCCGGTGGGCGGCCGAGATCACCGGGCCGACGACCGTGCCCGGGTCGCGCGGGTCGCCCACCGGCAACCGGCCCGCGTACGCCGCGAGGTGGGCGACCAGCGCGTCGTACACCCCGCGCTGGGCGAGCACCCGCGTGGGAGCCGTGCAGATCTGGCCGCTGTAGAACGAGAACGTCGTGCCGATGCCCGCCACCGCCGAGCCGAGGTCCGCGTCGTCGAAGACGACGGCCGCGCCCTTCCCGCCCAGCTCCATCAGCTGCCGTTTCATGCCCCGCCCGCACACCTCGGCGATGCGCTGTCCGACGGCCGTCGAGCCGGTGAAGCTCACCATGTCGACGTCGGGCGAGTCGACGGCCGCCTCACCCGCCTCCGCGCCGGAGCCGCTGACCACGTTCACGACGCCCGGCGGGGCGCCCGCCGCCTGTAGGGCCTCGACCAGGCGGTAGACGGAGAGCGGGTCCTGGGGGGCGGGCTTCACGACCACCGTGTTGCCCATGGCCAGCGCGGGGGCGATCTTGCCGGCCGGGTTCGCCCAGGGGTTGTTGTACGACGTGATGCAGGTGACGACGCCGACGGGCTGACGTATCGCCAGGGCACCCGTCACGGCGGCCCTGCCCAAGGGGCCCGCCTCGTTGATCTGCGGCGGCAGGGGCTGTTCGACGGGTTCCAGCGCGCCCTTCGCGTACCGCCTGAAGCGGGAGGCGCCCACCGCCACCTGCATCGCCCGCGCCGTCCCGGTCGTCGCACCGCTCTCGGCCTGCGCGAGCCCGGCGTACGGCACGAGACGGCGCTGGATGTGCTCCGCCGTACGGGCCAGAATCACCGCCCGCTCCTCCGGGGACGTGCGCGACCACGAGCCGAAGGCCTCGCGGGCCGCGGCGGCGGCCGCGTACACCTGGTCCCGCGAGGCCTCCGGCGCCCACCCGACGACCCCCTCGGTCGCCGGGTCGATCACCTCGTAGTGCCCGCCGTCCGGCTCGACCCACGCTCCGCCGATGAACAACCGTTGTGGCCCGGACGGTTCGGACCGTTCGGACCGTTCGGACCGTTCGGACCGTTCAGATGGTTCGGATCGTTCAGATGGTTCGGACCCCCCTACGGGACTCACCGCGTACTCACCGTCCTCGTGTCCCGCCCCGAGCGGAGCACCTTGCCCGGTACGGCACCGGTCACGACGTCGTCCCGGATCGCCTCGACTCCGTTGACCCAGACCGCCCGTACGCCGAGCGCCTTGGAGTCCAGCCGCGGGCTGTCTCCCGGCAGGTCGTGCACCAGGGTGGCCTTGCCCGCGTCGATGCGCTCCGGGTCGAAGAGGACCAGGTCCGCATGGAAGCCCTCCTCCACCCGGCCCCGCTCCCGCAGGCCGAACAGCTGCGCCGGGTCGTCCGTCAGCATCTTCACCGCCTGCTCCAGTGGCACCAGCTTCCGCCCGCGCAGACAGTCACCGATGAAGCGCGTGGTGTACGGGGCGCCGCACATGCGGTCCAGGTGCGCGCCCGCGTCCGAGCCGCCCAGCATGACGTCCTCGTGCCGCCAGGTCTCGGAGCGCAGGGCCCAGGAGTCGGGGTCGTTGTCGGTGGGCATGGGCCACAGGACGGTGCGGAGGTCGTCCGCCGCACAGATCTCGACCAGGCACTCGAAGGGTTCCTGGCCGCGTTCGGCCGCGATGTCCCGTACGACCCGGCCGGTCAGGCCCTCGTTGGCCGCGCTGTAGGTGTCCCCGATGACGTACCGGCCGAAGTTGGTCAGCCGCCGCAGCACGCCCGCCTCCTTGGAGTGGGCGCCCTTCAGCATCTCGGCCCGCACCTCGGGGTCGCGCAGCCTTTCGATCCTCTCCGGGACGGGCAGGCTCAGGATCGGCCCCCACCCCGGGATCAGGTTCAGCGCGCAGAACGTGCCCAGCGACATGTTCATCGGGGTGAGGATGGGCATGGTCAGCGCGACGATCCGGCCGCCGGACCTGCGGGCGCGCTCGCTGGCGAGGAGCTGCCGCGGTACGCGCTCGGGGACCGCGGCGTCGATCGTCAGCACGTTCCAGTTCAGGGGGCGGCCGGCGGACGAGGTCATCTCCACGAAGAGGTCGATCTCCTCGTCGCTGAACTGGTCCAGGCAGCCCGCCACGATCGCCTCGATCTGCGTGCCCTCGTACTCGCCGACGGCACGCGAGAGCGCCAGCAGCTCGGCGGGCTGCGCGTGCCGGGACGCGACCGGATTCCCGTCGCCGTCGGAGTGCGAGCGCGACTGGGTGGTGGACAGCCCCCAGGCGCCCGCCTCCATCGCCTCACCCAGCAGCCGTACCATCGCATCGAGTTGCTCCGGCGACGGCTGCCCGCCCACCGCGTCCGGCCCCATCACGTACCGTCGCAGCGCACAGTGCCCCACCATGAAGCCCGCGTTGACGGCGATACGGCCCTCCAGGGCGTCCAGGTAGTCCCCGAAGGTGTGCCAGCTCCAGGGCGCACCCTCCTCCAGGGCGACCAGCGACATGCCCTCGACCTTGGACATCATGCGACGGGTGTAGTCGGCGTCGTCGGGGCGGGCGGGGTTGAGCGGGGCGAGCGTGAAGCCGCAGTTCCCGCCCGCGACCGTGGTCACCCCGTGGTTCAGGGATGGCGTCGCGTACGGGTCCCAGAACAGCTGGGCGTCGTAGTGCGTGTGCGGGTCGACGAAGCCGGGGGCGAGGACGAGCCCGCTCGCGTCCTCGACCGTACGGGACTCCTCGGTGACGGTCCCGACGACAGCGATCCGCCCGTCACGTATCCCCACGTCGGCGGTGAAGGCAGGCGCGCCGGTACCGTCGACGACGGTCGCACCCTTGATGACGTGGTCGAGCATGAGCACATACCTCCTCGGGTGAGTGGGCGCGCCCTGAAGGGGCGCGGGGCTGCGTCGATATGCGGCTCCGCCGCGATGGGGGTCCCCCCGCTCGAGCGCAGCCGAGAGTGGGGGAGCGACGAGCCACAACGGACCCGCAGCCGCCAACGAACCTCAGGCAGCCCCCCGGAACCGCGTAGTCCGATGCACAGGATCCGTATCGATCTTCGGAATCACGTGCTCCCCGACCAACCTGATCGTCTGCAACGTGTCCTCCCGCGAGATCCCCACGGGCAACCCGAAACTCAACTGATCCGCCCCGGCCTGCTCCCACCGCTTGCACTGCGTGAGCACCTCGTCCGGATCACCGCAGATCAGCAGCTCCTCGGCGATGAGCAGCTCGATGATCTCCTCGGTGTACTCGGGCAGGGTCTCGGGCCACTGGGGGAACCCCTCGGGCCGCGGGAACGTGTCGTGGTACCGGAAGACGAGCGAGGGCAGATAGTGCAGCCCACCGCCGGCGGCAATCCGCACCGCCTCCGCGTGCGTAGGCGCGCAGATCGCGGTCGACGTCACCATGACGTTGTCGTTGACGAAGGCGCCGATCGGCTCGGCGTCCACGACCGCCGTCTTGTACTGCTCCAGCACCCACTCCATGTCGGAGACCTTCTGCACGCTGAAGCCGAGCACGCCGAGGCCCTTGCGGGCGGCCATGGCGTACGAGGGCGGGGAGCCGGCCGCGTACCACATCGCCGGGTGCGCCTTCCCGTACGGCTTCGGCAGCACCTTGCGCGGCGGGAGCGACCAGTGTTTGCCCTGGAACCCGGCGTACTCCTCCTGGAGCCACATCTTCGGGAACTCGGCGATGGTCTCTTCCCAGATCTCCTTGGTGTGGTTCATGTCGGTGATCCCGGGCAGGAAGCCGAGAATCTCATGGCTTCCTGCCCCCCGCCCGCTGCCGAACTCGAAGCGGTTCTCACTGAGATGGTCCAGCATGGCCACCTTCTCGGCGACCTTCACCGGGTGGTTGACCTGGGCCAGAGGGTTGAAGATGCCGGAGCCGAGGTGGATGCGCTCGGTGGCGTGCGCCAGATAGCCCAGGAAGACGTCGTTGGCGGAGAGGTGGGAGTACTCCTCCAGGAAGTGGTGCTCGGACGCCCAGGCGTACTTGAAGCCGGACTTGTCCGCCTGGATGACGTACTCGGTCTCCTCCATCAGCGCCTTGTGCTCCGCGAGCGGGTCGGTCTCGGCCCGCTTGCCCACGTATCCCTGTACAAAGAGCCCGAATTCCAAGGAGGTTCACCGTCCCCAGTCTGTTTCTGACACTCCGTCAGATCGGCGGTATGCCGCCGACTGTGGCACCGTGCGCAGACACCGTCAATAGCTGACGGCCAGTCAGGCGACGCTCAGACAATGCTGACGCCGGCGAGCCAGCCCCCGTCGATCACGAAGGGCTGCCCGGTGATGTAGGAGGAGTCGTCGCAGGTGAGGAAGAGCGCGAGCCGGGCCACCTCCTCGGGCTTCCCGACCCGCCCGAGCGGCACGAGCTTGCGGTAGTACTCGTCGAGGGCGTTCGCCGCCTTCTCGGGATCGGCGCCCGGGTCGAGCTGCGCCGGATTGGTCATGGCGGTGTCGATGGCGCCCGGACAGACGGCGTTGACCCGTATCCCCTTCCCGGCCAGCTCCAGCGCCGCCACCTTCGTCAGCCCGACGATCGCGTGCTTGGTCGCGGTGTAGGCGCCCACGTACGCCATGCCGGTCACCCCCGTGTACGAGGCGGTGTTGACGATCGTGCCGCCGCCCGCCTCCGCGATTTCGGGAGCGACGGCCTTGATGCCCAGGAAGACCCCCACCTGGTTCACCTGGACGACCTGCTGGAACTCCTCCAGGGGTGTGTTGACCAGCTTGTTGAAGCGCAGGATGCCGGCGTTGTTGACGAGCCCGTCGATCCGCCCGTACGCGCCCTTCGCGGCGGCCACGGCGGCCCGCCAGTCGTCCTCCTGGCTCACATCGAGATGCGCGTACAGCGCACCGCCACCCAGCTCCTTCGCGAGCGCCTCGCCCCGGTCGTCGAGCACATCGGCCACGACGACCTTGGCGCCTTCCACCGCGAACAGGCGGGCCTCCTGCTCTCCCTGCCCGCGCGCCGCCCCCGTGACGAGGACGACACGACCGTCCAGCTTGCCCATGGCCACTCCTTACGGTTGGGGTTACGGATTGGGTCACGGCCCCAGAAGCGGCGCGACCTCAGAGCCAAACGCGGTCATCTGGTCGGTGAGTTCACCGCGGTCGCGGCTGCGGAACCGCACCTGAATCTGGTCCACGCCCATCGCCCGGTAGGCCCGCAGCGAGTCGGCGAGCGCTTCGGGGGCGCCCGTGAGGGTGCGCCGCCCCACGTCCCAGCCGGGCTCGCCCACGTACAGCGGTTCGGTGATGGCGCCGACGGAGAACGGACCCTCCGCGCCCGCCTGCTCGCGCAGGTCCCGCAGCCTGGCTATCTGCCCCGGCAGCCGGTCGCGCGGGTCGCCCTGCGGGAGCCAGCCGTCCCCGCGTACGGCGGCCCGTCGTACGGCGGCCGGTGAGGAACCCCCGACCCAGACGGGCACATGCTGCTGGGCGGGCCGCGGGCGCTGGCCGAGCCCGTCGAAGTCGTACGCCTTCCCGTGGTGGGCCGGGAACTCCTCCGGCCCGAGGACGGCCCGGAGCGCGTCGACGGACTCGTCCAGGAGGGCACCCCGGGCGGTGAAGTCGACGCCCAGCACCTCGAACTCCTCCCGTACGTGCCCGGCGCCGACGCCGAGGATCAGCCGCCCTCCGGAGAGGTGGTCGAGGGTCGCGTACTGCTTGGCGGTGAGGAGGGGGTGCCGGAGCGCGACGACCGCGACGTGACTGAGCAGCCGTACGCGTTCGGTGACCGCGGCGAGGAAGGCGAGCGTGGCGACCGGGTCGTACCAGACGGTGCTCATCGCGACCGCGAGGCGGCGCGGGATGGCGACGTGGTCGCAGCTCGCGATGTACGCGAAACCGGATCGGTCGGCGGTGCGGGCGATCTCGGCCAGGTCGTCCGGCCCGGCGCCGGCCTCCCACGGCTCGGCGTAGAGGGCGGACTGGGACTGGACGGGAAGCTGCATTCCGTACAGCAGGGGCTTCGGGGCGCTCAAGAGGTACCGCCCCCGGGTCCGGGCCACAGGCCGTCGTCCGTCAGACCCAGCAGGTCGATGGCGTTGCGCCGGACGATCCGGTCGACCACGTCCGGGTCCAGGTGGCCCATCTGGGACTCGCCGACCTGGCGGGACTCGGGCCAGGTGGAGTCGGAGTGGGGGTAGTCGGTCTCGTACAGCACGTTGCCGACCCCGATGGAGTCCAGGTTGCGCAGCCCGAAGGCGTCGTCGAAGAAGCAGCCGTACACATGCTCGGCGAACAGCTCGGACGGCGGCCGGTGCACCTTGTCGGCGACGCCGCCCCAGCCGCGGTTCTCCTCCCAGACGACGTCCGCGCGCTCCAGGATGTACGGGATCCAGCCGATCTGGCCCTCGGCGTACATCACCTTCAGGTTGGGGAAGCGTTCGAACTTGCCGCTCATCAGCCAGTCGACCATCGAGAAGCAGCAGTTGGCGAAGGTGATGGTGGAGCCGACGGCGGGCGGGGCGTCGGCCGACGTGGACGGCATCCTGCTCGACGACCCGATGTGCATGGCGATCACGGTGCCGGTCTCGTCACAGGCGGCGAGGAACGGGTCCCAGGCGTCGGTGTGCACGGAGGGCAGGCCGAGGTGCGGCGGGATCTCGGAGAACGCGACGGCGCGCACGCCTCGTGCGGCGTTGCGGCGGACCTCGGCGGCGGCCAGTTCGGCGTTCCAGAGGGGGATGAGGGTGAGCGGGACGAGCCGGCCCTGGGCATCGGGCCCGCACCATTCCTCCACCATCCAGTCGTTGTAGGCCCGGACCCCGAGCAGCCCCAGCTCGCGGTCCTGCGCCTCGGTGAAGGTCTGGCCGCAGAAGCGCGGGAAGGTGGGGAAGCACACGGCCGACTGCACGTGGTTGACGTCCATGTCGGCGAGGCGCTGCTTGACGTCGTACGAGCCGGGGCGCATCTGCTCGTACGTGATGACCTCCAGCTTGATCTCGTCCCGGTCGAACCCGACGGCGGTGTCGAGGCGGGTGAGGGGCCGGTGCAGGTCCTCGTACACCCACCAGTCGCCGATGGGGCCGTCGTCGCCGGGGGAGCCCATGACCGGGGCGAACTTCCCGCCCAGGAAGGTCATTTCCTTCAGGGGCGCGCGGACTATACGGGGGCCGGTGTCCCGGTACTTCCTCGGCAGGCGGTCCTGCCAGACGTTCGGGGGCTCCACCGTGTGGTCGTCGACGGAGATGATCTTCGGGAAGGGGGTGCCCATGGTGTCCATAGGGGGCACGGTAGCGCCGATCTGACGATGCGTCAGCTATCGCGGACGGGGCCGGGGGGCCTCGGCGCAAGGCCGTACATGGCCGCACATGGCCGTACGCGAGGCCCTACATGACCGAGCGCGTGGCCGAACCTTGACGTGTACGTGACCGGATCACGTACGACCGCACGAGGAGACGGTGTGTAAACGTTGTGCCGTCCCATGTGGCGGCCTGTGATCAGTGCCCCCCACGGCTGACGCATCCGCCATGAACAAGGCAAACTGGCCTAGGTGTCAGGAGACCAGGGGGCGGCGATGGACGACGTTGTACCGCGAGTGCCTGAGCAGCGCGGCCCTGAGGACGCACGGCAACCAGCTGCCGAGGCGTCCGCGGCGCTGCGCTTCGGCGTGCTCGGCCCGGTGCGCGCCTGGCGCGGTGCGGAGCCCCTGCCCACCGGTTCGCCACAGCAGCGCGCCCTGCTGGCGGCGCTGCTGCTGCGCGAGGGCCGTACGGCCACGGCGGGCGAGCTGATCGACGCACTGTGGGGCGACGACCCGCCCTCCCAGGCGCTGGCCGCCGTCCGCACCTACGCCTCACGTCTGCGCAAGGTCCTCTCACCCGGCGTACTGATCAGCGAGTCGGGCGGTTACGCCATCCGCCTCGCCGACCGGCACACCGGGACCTCCGGGTCCACCGGGACCTCCGGGTCCACCGGGACCTCCGGGTCCACCGGGACCTCCGGGTCCACCGGGGCCTCCGGGACCTCCGGGGCCTCCGAGCCCTCTGGCATGAGCGGCGCCCTCGACCTCTCCCTGGCCCAGGAGTTGGCGGCCGACGCGGAGAAGGCGAAGGCGACCGGAGACCTCTGCCACGCCCGCGCACTGCTGAACAAGGCGCTGAGCCTGTGGGACGGCGAGGTCCTGGCGAGCGTCCCCGGCCCGTACGCGGAGACCCAGCGGGCACGGCTGGACGAGTGGCATCTCCAGCTCATCGAGACCCGTATGGACATGGACCTCGAACAGGGCTGCCACGCGGAAGCCGTCTCCGAGCTCACCGCCCTGACAGCGGCCCACCCGCTGCGGGAACGCCTGCGCGAACTGCTCATGCTGGCCCTGTACCGCAGCGGGCGTCAGGCCGAGGCCCTCGCCGTGTACGCGGACACGCGGCGGCTGCTGGCGGACGAGCTGGGCGTGGACCCGCGCCCCGGACTGAAGGAGCTCCAGCAGCGCATCCTCCAGGCCGACCCGGCCCTGGCGGAACCCTCGGCCCCCCTGGCACCGGAGCCCTCCGCCACCCCGGTGCGCCCGGCCCAGCTCCCGGCCACCGTCCCGGACTTCACCGGCCGGACGTCCTTCGTGTCCGAGCTGAGCGAGGTGCTCGCGTCGGCGTCGGCCGCCGAGGGACGCGTCATGGCCGTGTCCGCGCTGGCGGGCATAGGTGGCGTGGGCAAGACGACGCTGGCCGTCCATGTCGCCCACCAGGCGCGGGGAGCCTTCCCCGATGGACAGCTGTACGTGGACCTTCAGGGGGCGGGCACGCGCGCCGCAGAACCGGAGACAGTCCTGGGCTCCTTCCTGCGCGCCCTCGGCACCGCCGACGAGGCCATCCCGGACTCCCTGGAGGAGCGGGCGGCCCTGTACCGCTCGGTCCTGGACGGCCGCCGGGTCCTCGTACTCCTGGACAACGCCCGGGACGCGGCCCAGGTACGGCCCCTTCTGCCCGGCACGGAGGGATGCGCGGCCCTGGTGACCTCCCGGGTACGGATGGTGGACCTGGCCGGGGCACACCTGGTCGACCTGGACGTGATGTCGCCCGAGGAGGCCCTCCAGCTCTTCACGAAGATCGTGGGCGAGGAACGGGTGGCCTCGGAGCGGGAGTCGGCCCTGGACGTGGTGGCGGCGTGCGGTTTCCTGCCACTGGCCATCCGGATCGCGGCGTCACGGTTGGCCGCCCGTCGTACATGGACGGTCTCGGTCCTCGCGGCCAAGCTGGCCGACGAGCGGCGCCGGCTGGACGAACTCCAGGCCGGGGACCTGGCGGTAAAGGCCACGTTCGAGCTCGGGTACGGCGCGCTGGAGCCGGCGCAGTCGCGGGCCTTCCGGCTGCTGGGGCTGGCGGACGGGCCGGACATCTCGCTGGCGGCGGCCGCGGCGGTACTGGACCTGCCGGTGGACGAGACCGAGGACGTGCTGGAGTCCCTCGTCGACACGTCGCTGCTGGAGTCGGCGGCGCCGGGACGCTACCGGTTCCACGACCTGGTGCGGCTCTACGCACGCGCCTGCGCGGAGAGGGACGAGCAGCCGCCGGGTGAGCGGGATGCGGCAATGTCGCGGTTGCTGGACTTCTATCTGGCTACGGCGGCCGAGGTCTATGCGATCGAGCGGCCGGGGGATCGGCTGGTGGACGACTTGGAGGTGACGGAGTACGCGGGGCTGCGCTTCACCGACGGTTCCGCGGCCCTGGACTGGCTTTACAGCGAGGCAGCCCCACTGCTGGCCTCCATACGGCAGTCCTGGGGCACGGACCGGCTGCGGCGTGCGGTGAATCTCCTGTGGGCGTCCAGGGACCTGGCCGAGTCGGGTGCGAACTCCCACCAGTACGAGGCGACGGCCAGGGCCATGTGCGGGGCCACGCAGTCGGCTGGAGACATCCGCGCGGAGGGCCGGGCACACGTGGCCCTCACCGGTGTGCTGCTGGTCTCCGGCCGCATCCAGGAGGCCGAGGAAGAGGCACGGCTCGCCATGGAGTGCGCGGCTGCCGCCGGGGACTCCACCGCCACCAGTTGGGCAGCCCAGGACCGGGGAGTCATCGCCCTTCACCAGCACCGTTACGCGGACGGCAAGGTCTTCTTCGACCAGGCGATAGCGGGGTTCAGGGCGGCTGACAACGGACTGTGCGAGGCCACGGCTCTGGGCAATCTGTCGCGTGCCCACATGGGGATGGGCAACACGGCGAAGGCGGTCGAGTTCGCTCAGCACGGCCTCGCCGTCCACATCAAGGTCGGCAGCACGATGCGGCTGGCCAACGGCCACTACGCCCTGGGGGTGGCCCTGACCACGGCCGGGCGGCACGCGGAAGCCCTCAACCAGTTCTCCGAGGCGCTGACAATCTTCGTGGATCACCGGCAACGGCTCTGGGAAGGGGCCACCCACTTCCGGATCGCCGGGGCCCACATCGCAGCGCATCGCCCCTCGCTGGCGGCTCAGCACGCCGAACAGGCCCTCGCTCTCGGGGGCATTGGCGGCGACCGGATGCGGGGCAATGTGCTGACGCTCCTGGGCCGGGCGCTCTCCGCGCTGGGGCAGGCCGACCGGGCCAGGGCTTGCTGGCGTGAAGCGCTCAACCTCTACGAGGAGCACAGCGCCCCGGAGGCCGACGAGGTGCGCGCCCTGCTCATGCCTGCTTCGGCAGCGTGAGCGACACGCCACCCACCAGGCAGTTGCGGACGTTCAGCATTCGTTTATCTCCGTACGGCACTCTCTTTTCAGTCAGACCGTCGCGTCGGGGGGCAGACGGTTTGAGCGGGAGCGCAGCAGTTAGTGTGCGGCTCCGAAACGCCCGTCCGGCGGCCCTCGGGGGAGCTTCCGGACGGGCTTTCCTCACTCGTCACCACAGCAGAGGAACCCAAGACCATGAGCGAGACCAAGAAGGACGCGGACGCCACGCCGCTGGACACCAACATGCCGGCCCCGCCGAAGGACCCGGGCATCACCACGCTGGACACCAACATGCCCAGCGAGCCCGCCAAGAACACCGTCACGCCGCTGGACACCAACATGCCGGCCCCGCCGAAGGACCCCGGCGTCACCACGCTGGACACCAACATGCCCGCTCCGCCGGCCAATGGCCCCATTAAGCCGATGGACACCAACATGCCAGCCCCGCCCGCCCTGAAGCTGGACGGCAAGTAGACCATCATCCCGACGGGGATCGGCCGCGGCGGCGCGGAGGGGGAGCCGCCGCGGCCGAGGCGTTTCGCACGTCGGCCGGACCCGTCCCAGGAGACACAGGCTGAGCCGCGTTGCCCAAGCCGCTCCCCCTCCGCACCGTTCCGGCTTCGCCCAGCTCGCACCACACCGTCTTGCCGGACGCCCCCTGTTCGACGCCCCACCGCAGCGCCACCGCGTCCAGCAGGGCAAGCCCGCGCCCGGTCTCGTCGTCGGCCGTGGCGTGCACGAGGACAGGCAGGGCGCGCGGGTCGGGGTCGTCGACCTCGACCCGCGTCAGGCCGCCGGCCCGCGACACGCGGAGCCGCACAGGGGCACCCTCCCCCACGTGCCGAATCACGTTGCCGACCAACTCGCTGACGCACAACTGCACGTCCGCGCACGGAGCACCCAGACGCTCCCGCACCGCACGGCGCAGTTCGGGTACCGCCTTGGGGAACGCCAGCAACTCGACCTCCAGGTCCGCTGACGTCTCGTACACCTCGCTCACCGCTCCGCCGCCCCGCGGAGTACGGCGACCAGCGTGCGCGCCGTCGCGACGTTGCAGTTGCCGAGCGCGAGCAGCCCGCCCTCGGACGGGTACGCGCTCGCGAAGCTCGGCAGATCCACGCGGAGCGACGGCAACGTGATGCCGTGCTCGGCGAGGGCTGCCCGCAACTCCTCCACGCACAGCGTCGCGTCGTAGCCGGAGGGGTTGCCGGGTTCGGGGTTGCCGGAGGCGGCCTGTGGGGGCATGCCGGGTACGCCTTTCCTGTTCCGCACACCTTCGTGTGCGCTCCGTGACGAATCATTCACAGAGTGACGTCACGCGACGTACCGTGAAAGGGATTCGCGTTGCGCAGCGCAACCGGAAAGAGACGGTGATGAGTTGTGCCCCCACGCAAGGATCCCGACGCTTCGGCGAACGTCCCCTCCTTCTACGGCGCCGAGTTGCGCTACCAGAGGGAGCTGGCGGGCCTGACGCTGGAGCAGTTGGCGGAGGGGAGCTTCCGCGGCATCTCGTTCCTGAGCCAGATCGAGCGCGGGGAACGCCGTATGCCGCTCGACCTGGCCCGCCACGTCGACCAGAAACTCGGCACGGACGGCTTTTTCGAGCGGCGCTGTGAAGACGCCCGCAAGGCACGTCAGTCGGGACATGCGGAGTACTTCGCCGACGTGGCGGAGATGGAGCGGCATGCGGATGCGATCGAGGAGTGGGCGCCGATGCTGGCCCCCGGCCTGCTGCAGACCAAAACCTACGCTGAGGCGGTCGTGCACACCTCTCTCCCCTGGCTTCCGCCCAAGACCGTCGCCAACCAGGTGCGGGCCCGCCTGGAGCGCGCGGAGATCTGGGCACAGGAGGAGCGTCCAGCGTTCTGGGCGATCCTCCATGAGTCGCTGATCACCAAGCCCCTGCTTCCGCCCGAGGCGATGGCCGAGCAACTGGAGCACATCGCGCACGTGATCCGCTCCACGCAGAGCGTTCTGCAGGTCCTCCCGGAAACGGCGCACGCCCACCCTCTCATGATGGGCATGATCAAGGTCATGACGTTCCCGGACGCCCCACCGGTGGTGTACACCGAGGGGCTCCACAGCGGCCAACTCATCGACTTTCCAGCCCTCGTAAAGGACTACCGAAGGTCTTACGATCTGCTCAGGGCCGCAGCACTTCCGCCCAAGGCGTCCCTGACCATGATCGACCAAGCCGCGGAGGCCTACCGAAATGGCAAGCACAGAGGCTGACTTGAGCACAGCCCAGTGGCGCAAGAGCAGCTACAGCAACGGAAGCGGCGGCGACTGCGTCGAGGTCGCCCAGAACCTCCCCGGCATCACCCCCGTACGCGACTCCAAGAACCCCCAGGGCCCGAAGCTCGTGTTCCGGGCCAGGGCGTGGGCGGCGTTCATCGAAGGCGTGAAAGCCCGATAGGGCCCCACTTGCTCTTACCGTGCGTCGGTCAGTGCCCTCACAGAGGTCGCGTCCGGTGGGCCGGTACCTGGATAGGCACCGTGGGGCCGCCCGCTTCTTGGCCAGTGTCGTGCTTCCGCGACCCGAGTAAAGGGCGCTCCGCGTCGCCTTCGGCGATCGGCCTACGGCCGACCCTTGACTCGGCTCGCTCCAGCACGGGGAAGAAGCGAGCGGGCGGCCCGGAAAGACGGGGTGCCCAGCGAGTTTGCGCTGGAACTGGGTCAAGAAGTGGACCGAGGCTGACGGGCGCGACCGCGTCTCGCATGCACGCCGGGGAGACTCGGCGGCTTACGGCCGGTGACCGAGACGGCCACACCACCCGCCACACATCCATAAACCCGCCCGCCAAGGAGCACCCGCACGTCCCCGCATGAGTAATTGGCAGATTTGGGCCACCCGGGGCAGGTAAGAGCCCAGGAGCAGGCAGTTCGGCGGTGTCTCAAACTTGCCAATTACCCTTCGGGGCGCGGCTTGTGAGGCTGGTGTGACGGGGGAGGTCTCGCCTTCCCCGTCCCCGTCCCTGTCCCT
>NZ_VMNX01000084.1 GCF_009377235.1 Streptomyces acidicola | reverse complement strand
TGTATAAGAGACAGGAGAGCAGGGGGCGGAGCCGGTTGCCCCAGCCGATGTCGGAGAGCCGTCCGAGTGCGCGGCCGGGGGCGGCCTGTTCGCCGGGCGGGATGCGGCCTTTGAGGTCGACGCCGATGGCCGGGAGTCCGGTCGGCCACATCTTGCGGGGTTCCACCACGACCCCGGCGCGGCCGAGTTCGCCGCGAGCGGCGTCCAGGGCGGCCGGGGAGACCTCGGTCGTGAAGGGGGCCCCGGTGCAGTTGTCGCAGCGGCCGCAGGGGGCTGCCTGCTCGTCGTCCAGCTGGCGGCGCAGGAACTCCATGCGGCAGGCCGCCGTGGTGGCGTAGTCGCGCATGGCCTGCTGCTCGGCCGCGCGCTGTTTGGCGACCCAGGCGTACCGCTCGGTGTCGTACGTCCAGGGTTGGCCGGTGGCGATCCAGCCGCCCTTGACTCGTCGGACGGCACCGTCGACGTCGAGAACCTTGAGCATGGTCTCCAGGCGGGTGCGGTTCAGCTCCACAAGGGGTTCGAGTGCGGGCAGCGACAGCGGCCGGTCCACCTGGGCGAGGGCGTCGAGGGTGCGGTGGACGATCTCCGCGGGCGGGAAGGCGATGGAGGCGAAGTATGCCCAGATCGCCTCGTCCTCGCGGCCGGGCAGCAGGAGCACCTCGGCGTGCTCGACGCCGCGGCCGGCGCGCCCGACCTGCTGGTAGTAGGCGATGGGGGAGGAGGGGGAGCCGAGGTGGACGACGAAGCCGAGGTCGGGTTTGTCGAAGCCCATGCCGAGCGCGGAGGTGGCCACCAGCGCCTTGACCCTATTGGCGAGGAGCGCCTCTTCGGCCTGCTGGCGTTCGGCGTTCTCGGTCTTTCCGGTGTAGGCGGCGACGGTGTACCCGCACTGGCGCAGAAAGGCGGTGACCTCTTCGGCGGCCGCGACAGTGAGGGTGTAGATGATGCCGGAGCCCGGCAGGTCGCCCAGGTGGTCGGCGAGCCAGGCCAGCCGGTGGGCGGCGTCGGGCAGCCGGAGCACGCCCAGGCTCAGGCTCTCGCGGTCCAGCGGACCGCGCAGGACCAGTGTGTCCGAGCTGGTTCCGGTGCCCAGCTGCTCGGCCACGTCCGCGGTGACCCGTGTGTTGGCGGTGGCGGTGGTGGCGAGCACCGGCACACCGGGCGGCAGCTCGGTGAGCACGGTGCGCAGCCGCCGGTAGTCGGGGCGGAAGTCATGGCCCCAGTCGGAGATGCAGTGGGCCTCGTCCACGACGAGGAGTCCGGTGGCGGCGGCCAGCTTGGGCAGGACGTTGTCGCGGAAATCCGGGTTGTTGAGCCGCTCCGGGCTCACGAGGAGCACATCCACGGTGCCCGCGGCGACCTCGGCCTGGATGGTCTCCCACTCCTCGGGGTTGGACGAGTTGATCGTCCGGGCGCGGATGCCGGCCCGGGCGGCGGCCTCGACCTGGTTGCGCATCAGCGCGAGCAGAGGAGAGACGATGACGGTCGGCCCCGCGCCCCGCTCGCGCAGCAGGGCGGTGGCCACGAAGTAGACGGCGGACTTGCCCCAGCCCGTGCGCTGGACGACCAGGGCCCGGCACCTGTCGGCGACCAGTGCCTCGATGGCCCGCCACTGGTCCTCTCGCAGCCTGGCCGACCCCGAGCCGTCCCCGATGAGGCGAGCCAGGACCGCATCGGCGGCCGTCCGCAGATCCGCGCTACTGCTGTGCATCATGCATCCATACAACAGGACACCACCGACAACCGGGGACACAGGCCAGCCGGCGCCCGACGGCTCGGGAGCAGGTCAGCCCGTGCCTGACGGCTCCGGGGCAGGGCAGCGGGCGCTCGTGGCAGGTGTTCGAAGTTTTTCGAGAGCTACGCGCGTCGACCGTGCGCGAGCTGGGCATGGAGACTTCCATGCGCATGCACAATCCGCCCCGGGCGGATCCTGGCCGCCGACCCCCGCTCGGCCTCACCGTGCCGAGTTTGGCGGCCTTTTAGCGATCCCGGGCACCGTGAAGGCCGCGTGGCCGGGACCACTTCATCCACCGCGGACCCGGCCGGCCCGCTCACCCCTGGACGGAACCGAGACGGAGCACCATGACGCGCGACCTGTCCCGGAAGGGTCCGGACGACGAGCCAGACCCTGCGACACGGCTGGTCCGCATTCCGTACGCGGGCGGCGGAGCCTCGGCGTTTCGGCGCCGCCCGGCCGCGAGGAACGGTGCGACGAACCCGGAGTCCGAGGTATCCGAGGTACATGCCGGGGAGCGCCACGTGGGGCGCGGCCGCGCACTGCGCACGATGCCCGGCGGGCACTTCGTCGTCAGGGCGGACAGGGGCGCGTCCCTGCGTGAACTCGCCTCCCTGACACGCCTGTACGCCACGGAGCGCGTCGCGGTGCAACACGCCCGCACCGCGACGACGGCGGCGGCCGGTCGTGAGAATTTTCACGTACCGGCGCTTCACTTGTCATGCCGGGGCCATGACAGCATCCCTGGCGTCGGACGCAGGTCCGCCGACCCCGTCGACCGGGGAACGAGGTGGCCTTCCGGCCCTCCCACGACCATCGCCGAGCGGCCCTCCGGCGCCGCCCCGAGTTTGTACTGATCCAACCTGAAAGGAACATGTCCCGTGTCACACGACGCCGCGGAAGGCGCAACCAGGAGCTCGGCCTCACCGCAGGTCCGTGTCGCCTGGGGGCTGTTGTCCGCCGTGCTGCTGGTCTTTGCGGTCTTCGAGGCGACGAAGTACGGCGGTTGGGTGGTCGTCGCGGCACTCGCCGGTGCCGTCGTACCGGACCTGTCGTTCCTCCTCGGTCTCTCCGGCCCGCACCAGCACGGCCGACTGCCCCGCAGGGCCGTTCCCGTCTACAACCTGGTGCACCGGCCTGTCACCGCCATCGTCGTCATGCTGACCTGCCTGATCCCCGAGTCTCCGTCCGTCGCGGTTCCCCTGTTCAACTTCGGTCTGACCTGGCTGCTGCACATCACCGTCGACCGGGCCCTCGGTTTCGGCCTGCGCACTGCCGACGGCTGGCAGCGCTGACATCCCCTGGGGTGCCCCCGCAGGTACCCCGCGTGGACGCTTGGTTCCCGCAAAGCGCCCCTCGTTCATGAGGAGTTGCGGGCCAAGCGCTCCCTCGCCCACATGCGGCTGCCCAGCGGCAGCCTGTTCACCACGGCTACGCCTTCGTACTTTTGGGCGTAGCCGTCGCCGTTGACCGAGAGCGCGGGTCCCGTACACAGTGCGAGCGCGCGGCGCAACGTCCGCGAGGCCGCCTCGTACTCGCGCCGGCCGTAGGCGGCCCGGCCCCCGTGCGCGGTTTGGCCGTGGACGGCGTACGAGGCGGCGCGGAGACCGGTGCCATGGCCCGGCTCCCTTGAAGGAACGACAGCCGCACCTCCATGACCGGTCGGCCGCCCGCCGTATCCCGTCGCATTTCGCCGTATCCCGGCACAGCCACCCGTCCGTGCGGCGCAGGCCCCTTGCACTCCGCACATGGTTCCGCGGGTGATTCCACACATGCTTCCGCGGGATGCCGGGGCCACGTCCGCCCCGGCCGTTGAGCCCGGGGGCACCCAGGAGCCGGTCACCCCGCCCACGCCGCGCCGGCACAGCGCCCGCGAGAAGGCAGAGAGGCCAGGAGGCCAGAAGGCCAGAAGCCGAGAAAACCTGTCCGGCACCCGGACCTCCGACGGGGCCATGGCCCGACCGCCTTGCACAAGCGGCTCTTTAGACCCCCCTCGCACGATTCCATCGAACAGCACGCCGTCGGCGTCGGGCCGGCAGTCTCCGAGAGGTCAGCGATGCGCGTTCTATTCACCGTCTTTCCGACATCGGCACATCTGTATCCCGCCATCCCGCTGGCATGGGCGCTGCAGGCTGCCGGCCATGAGGTCGTGGTGGCGAGCCCCGAAGGCGTGGTCGACCCGAAGGTGATCACGAACATCACCTCGGCCGGCCTCACCGCGGTGTCGCTGGGCGGCAAGGAGGAGCTCACCGCCTCGCTGGCCCCCCTCATCGCCGGCGCCGGCGCCAACCGGCCCACTCTGGCGCTCGACCCCGATGACGAGAACGCCTGGCGCACGGCCAGGGCCGTCCTCGGGGGCATGTTCAACGCCTACTACCCGCCGGCCCCGGCGGAGGGCGGGCGACGACCGATCCTGGACAACCTGGTCGAGTTCGCCCGCGAGTGGCGCCCGGACCTGGTGCTGTGGGACCCGCTGGCGCCGACCGGCGCGGTGGCCGCACGTGCCTGCGGCGCCGCCCACGCACGGCTTCTGTTCGGCATGGACAACATCGGCCTGATCCGCGCCAAGACGCGACAGGAGCTGGCCGATCCGTCCTCGGACCTCACCGAGGACCCGTGGATGGCGTGGCTGGGCCCGGTGCTGGAGCGGTACGGCCTCGACTTCACCGAGGAGACGCTGGTCGGCCAGTGGACCCTGGACCTCACCCAGTCCCGGATGCGCAACCCGCTCGACCTGACGTACATCCCGGTCCGCCGGGTCCCGTACAACGGGGCCACCACGCTTCCGCAGTGGCTGTACTCCCGGCCCGAGCGGCCCCGCGCGGTGCTCACCCTCGGGGTGAGCCGGCGACTGCTCGCCGGTCAGCACAGCGGCTTCCCGATGCGGGAGTTCTTCGACTCCGTGTCCGGCCTGGACCTGGAACTGGTCGCGACGCTCAACAGCGAGCAGCTCGCCGCCGTGGGCACGCTCCCGGAGAACGTCCGCGCCATCGAGTACGTACCGCTCAACCAGGTGCTGCCCACCAGCTCGGCGATCATCCACCACGGTGGCGGCGGGACGTTCGCCGCAGCCGTCGCCTGCAAGGTGCCGCAGCTCGTCGTGCCGCTCCCGATGTGGGACGAGATGGTCACGGCACGCTACGTCGCCCGCCGCGGCGCGGGACTGGTCGCCGACCCGGCGGCGATCGACGTCGACAGCCTGCAGAAGGACCTCGTCCGGCTGGTGGAGGAACCCTCCTTCCAGCTCGGAGCCCGCGGTCTGTACGAGGACATGCTGGCCGCCCCGGCGCCGAAGGACGTGATCCCGGTCCTGGAGCGGCTGACCGCCGAGCACCGCGGCTGACCGCCGAACACCGCGGCTGAGCGGACAGCTCCGCCACCGCACGGCTCCCCCGCACCCGCGCCGCGCCACCGGCCCCGGGGGCGGGGCGCCCGGACCCGCAGGGCCCCAGCCCGTACAGCACGAGTCGAGTTCAGGACGAAAGGGCGAGCGAGCCGTGCGCATCGAAGAGACCACCATCCCCGGCACGTACCTGATCGAGCCGGACCACCTCTCCGACGACCGGGGCGTGTTCTACGAGTCGATGCGGTCCGACGAACTGGAGCGGTCCGCGGGGATCGACTTCCAGCCCCGTCAGATCAACTACTCGGTGTCCAGGCGCCACACCCTGCGCGGCATCCACAGCGTCAGCATCCCCCCGGGACAGGCCAAGTTCGTCACCTGCGTACGGGGCGTGCTGCGCGACATCGTCGTCGACCTGCGGATCGGTTCGCCCACCTTCGGCAGACACCAGGTGAACGAACTGGACGCCGCCTCGGGCCGGTCCGTGTTCGTCCCGGAGGGCGTCGGGCACGGCTTCCTGGCGCTCACCGACGACGCCTGCATCTGCTACGTCGTCTCCAGCACTTATGTCCCCGGAACACAGATCGACATCAACCCGCTCGACCCCGACCTGGACCTCCCCTGGGACTGCGTCGGCACACCGCTGATCTCGGACAAGGACGCGAAGGCACCCACGCTGGCCGAGGCCCTGGCAGCAGGCATGCTGTCCGACTTCGACGCCGCCTGACACTGCGTCACCCCGCCCTGCCGGCCGTCGGCGCACCGGGAACGCGTGCACGGCCGAGCGGCTGCGAACCGCGCACCAGACCGAAGAGGCAACAACCCATGAGAAATCGAGAGGACCTGCCATGAAGGCTCTGGTGTTGGCGGGCGGGTCGGGCACCCGCCTACGACCCTTCAGCTATTCCATGCCCAAACAGCTCATCCCCATCGCGAACACTCCGGTCCTGGAATACGTCCTGAGGAACATCCTGGACCTCGGCGTGACCGAGATCGGTGTCATCGTCGGCGACCGCGGCCCCGAGATCCGCCAGGCGATCGGGGACGGATCACAGTTCGGCGCACAGCTGACCTACATCCCGCAGGAGGCCCCGCTCGGCCTCGCCCACACCGTCGCCATCGCCCGGGACTTCCTCGGCGACGACGACTTCGTGATGTACCTCGGCGACAACATGCTCCCCGACGGGATCGCCGGTATCGCCGAGGAGTTCGCCGCGCACCGCCCGGCCGCCCATGTCGTGGTGTACAAGGTCCCGGACCCGCGCGCCTTCGGCGTGGCCGAACTGGGCCCCGGCGGCGAGGTGCTGCGCCTGGTGGAGAAGCCCCAGCAGCCGCGCAGCGACCTGGCCCTGATGGGCGTGTACTTCTTCACGGCCGCCATCCACGAGGCGGTCCAGGCCATCGAGCCCAGCGCCCGCGGCGAACTGGAGATCACCGACGCGATCCAGTGGCTGGTGTCGTCGGGCGCGGACGTACGGGCCGGCCAGTACGAGGGCTACTGGAAGGACACCGGGAACGTCGAGGACGTCCTGGAGTGCAACCGGCACATCCTGGAGAGCCTCAAGCCCGCGGTCGACGGTGAGGTCGACGACGCCAGCGAGCTGGTGGGACCAGTCATCGTGGAAGAAGGGGCGCGCATCGTGCGCTCCCGCATCGAAGGGCCGGCGATCATCGGCGCCGGCACCGTCGTGGAGGACAGCCACATCGGCGCGCACACGTCCATCGGGCGTGGCTGCGCGGTCACCGGAAGCCGGCTGGAGTACTCCATCGCCCTGGACGGCGCCTCGGTCACGGGGGTTCAGGGTCTGCGCAGTTCTGTCATCGGTCGCTCCGCCTCCGTCGGTACCAGTGGGCAGAGCACGGACCATTACCGCCTGGTCGTCGGAGACCACACCCGAGTGGAAGTCGCGGCATGAGAATCCTCATCACCGGCGCCGCCGGTTTCATCGGCTCCAACTTCGTCCGTAACCTCCTCGCGGACACCTACGCGGGGTGGAAGGGCGCCCAGGTCACCGCCCTGGACAAGCTGACCTACGCGGGTAACCGCGACAACCTGCCGGCCGCGCACCCGCGCCTGGAGTTCGTCCAGGGCGACATCTGCGACGGGGCCCTGCTGCGCGAACTGCTGCCCGGACACGACGCCGTGGTGCACTTCGCCGCCGAGTCCCACGTGGACCGCTCGCTGGAGGGCGCGGGGGAGTTCTTCCGCACCAACGTCCTGGGCACCCAGACGCTCCTCGACGCCGTGCTGGACACCGGGGTCGAGCGGGTCGTGCACGTCTCCACCGACGAGGTGTACGGCTCGATCGACGAGGGCTCCTGGACCGAGGACTGGCCGCTGCTGCCCAACACCCCGTACGCGGCCTCCAAGGCCTGTTCCGACCTGGTCGCCCGCACCTACTGGCGCACCCACGGAGTGGACCTCTCCATCACGCGCTGCTCCAACAACTACGGGCCGTACCAGCACCCCGAGAAGCTCATCCCGCTGTTCGTCACCAACCTGCTGGAAGGCCGGCAGGTGCCGCTGTACGGCGACGGCGGCAACATCCGCGAATGGCTGCACGTGGACGACCACTGCCGCGGCATCCACCTCGTCCTCGACGGCGGCCGGGCCGGTGAGATCTACAACATCGGCGGCGGCAACGAGCGGACCAACCGCGCCATCACCGAGCGTCTGCTCGAACTGACCGGCTCGGGACCGGAGATGATCCGCCACGTCGCCGACCGCAAGGCGCACGACCTGCGGTACTCCATCGACGAGTCCAAGATCAGCAAGGAGCTCGGCTACGCGCCGCTGACCGGATTCGAGGAGGGCCTGGCCGCCACGGTGGCCTGGTACCGCGACAACCCCGACTGGTGGAAGACCGTCAAGCACGGGGTCGAGCGTGCGAACGACTGACCACGTCGCCGCGGCCGGGCTCCGTGTCGTGGTGCTCGGAGGCACGGGTTACCTGGGCCGCCACATCGGCAAGGCGTTCCTCGCCGACGGCGCCCAGGTGCACCTGGTGTCCCGGAACCCGGCGGAGGACGGCCCGGAGGACCCGCGTCCCGTCCGCATGGACCTGCTGACGGCCGGCCCGGCGGAACTCACGGCGTTCTTCGCTTCGCTGGGGCCCGACGTGGTGGTCAACGCCGCCGGCCGGGCCTGGCGGGCCGACGAGGCCGAGATGACCGCGGGCAACGCGGACCTGGTCCTGAGGGTGACGGAGTCCCTCGTCGGCCTGCCCCGCCCGCCGCGGCTGATCCAGCTCGGCACCGTCCACGAGTACGGCGCGGGTACACAGGGCGCCGGCACCCCCGAGGAGCAGGAGCCCGCTCCCGTCACACCGTACGGGCGCACCAAACTCCTCGGCACGCAGGCCGTCCTGCGGGCCTCGGCGGACCACGGCCTGGACGGCGTGGTCCTGCGTCTCGCCAACGTGATCGGCGCCGGGGCGCCGACCGGCAGCCTCTTCGGCATGGTGGCCGCGCACCTCGGCGCGGCCGCCCGCGCCGAGTCCCTGGGCGAGAAGCCGGACGAGCTCAGGCTCCCGCCGCTGCGCGCCCACCGCGACGTCGTGGACCTGCACGACGCCGTGGACGCCGTACGGGCCGCCGCCACCGCCCCTGCGGCGGACGTCAGCGGCCAGGTGGTCAACATCGGCCGCGGCGAGGCGGTTCCGATGGACGCACTGATCCACCGCATGGTCGAACTCAGCGGTGTGGATCTCCCGGTCGTCGAGACCGTTCCCGACCAGCCCACACGCACGGATGCGCAGTGGCAGCAACTGGACGTCTCACGGGCGCTGCGGCTCCTGGGATGGCAGCCGCGGCGCACCCTCGACGCCTCGCTGCGCGACCTGCTGGCGGCCGCGGTGCCGGCGCCAGTCAACGGAAGGAAATGACGATGAGCGACAACCCCGACAGCAAGGAACTGGTGCTGGACCAGGTCCGCCAGTACCACCGGGAGACGGCGCCCAACCGGGAGTTCGTGCCCGGTGTGACCGAGATCTGGCCGTCCGGCGCGGTCCTGGACGAGGAGGACCGGGTCGCCATCGTCGAGGCCGCGCTGACCATGCGCATCGCCGCCGGGCCCAGCTCCAAGAAGTTCGAGTCCGCCTTCGCCAAGCGCCTGAAGCGGCGCAAGGCCCATCTGACCAACTCCGGTTCGTCGGCGAACCTGCTCGCCGTCTCGTCGCTCACCTCGCACCAGCTCGGTGACCGGGCGCTGAAGCCGGGCGACGAGGTGATCACCGTCGCCGCCGGATTCCCCACCACCGTGAACCCGATTCTGCAGAACGGGCTCATCCCGGTCTTCGTGGACGTGGACCTGGCCACGTACAACACCACGGCCGACCGGGTGGCGCGCGCCATCGGCCCCAAGACCCGGGCGATCATCATCGCGCACGCGCTCGGCAACCCCTTCGAGGTCGCCGAGGTGGCACAGCTCGCCAAGGACCACGGCCTGTTCCTCATCGAGGACAACTGCGACGCGGTCGGCTCCACCTACGACGGCCAGATCACCGGCACCTTCGGCGACCTGACCACGGTCAGCTTCTACCCGGCGCACCACCTCACCATGGGCGAGGGCGGCTGCGTCCTCACCTCGAACCTGGGTCTGGCCCGCATCG
Source organism: Streptomyces acidicola (assembly GCF_009377235.1). GTDB lineage: Bacteria > Actinomycetota > Actinomycetes > Streptomycetales > Streptomycetaceae > Streptomyces > Streptomyces acidicola. The sequence continues at coordinate 25,674 of NZ_VMNX01000084.1, read as the reverse complement.
TGGAATCGCTGCGCGACTGGGGGCGGGACTGCTGGTGCGAACCCGGCAAGAACAACACCTGCTTCAAGCGGTTCGAGTACCAGATGGGCAACCTGCCCGCCGGGTACGACCACAAGTACATCTTCTCCCACGTCGGTTACAACCTGAAGGGCACCGACATCCAGGCCGCGCTGGGCCTGACGCAGCTCGACAAGCTCGACGGCTTCATCGAGGCGCGGCGCCGCAACTGGCGCCGGCTGCGTGAGGGACTGGACGGAGTGCCGGGCCTGATGCTCCCCGAGCCGACGCCCCGGTCCGAGCCGAGCTGGTTCGGTTTCGTCATCACCGTCGACCCCGAGGCCCGCTTCACCCGCGCCGAACTGGTCGCCCACCTGGAGGAGCGGAAGATCGGCACCCGGCGGCTGTTCGCCGGCAACCTCACCCGCCAGCCGGCCTACATCGGCCAGCCCCACCGCATCGTCGGCGAGCTCACCAACAGCGACGTCATCACCGAGCACACCTTCTGGATCGGCATCTACCCGGGGCTCACCGACGAAATGCTCGACTACATGACCGCCACGATCAAGGAGTTCGTGGCCCAGCGTGGCTGAGCCCGACGGACCGCCTCCCACTCAGAGATCAGGACGACGACGATGGAGATAGTGGGAACCGGATTCCTGGCGCGGAGTCTGCGTCCGCTGGCCGGCCGGCATCCGGACACCGTTGCCCTCGCGGCGGGGGAGTCCAGGACGAGCGGCGCCTCCGACGCGGACTTCGCGCGGGAGGTCGCACTGCTGCGCGATGTCGCCAAGCAGTGCGCGGCCACCGGACAGAGACTGCTGTTCTTCTCTACAGCCGCGACCGGAATGTACGGATTCGCCGAGGGGCCCGGCAGGGAGGACACCCCGGTGACCCCCTACACCCCCTACGGCGCACACAAGCTCGCCCTGGAGGAGCAGCTGCGCGAGACCGGGGTCGACCACGTCATCCTCCGGCTGGCGCATCTGGTCGGACCGCACGGGCGGTACCACCAGCTGATCCCGACGCTGCTGCGGCAGGTACGCGAAGGGTCGGTGACCATGCACCGGGGCGCCTCCCGTGACCTGATCCGGGTCAGCGACGCGGTGACGATCATCGACCGGCTGGTCGCCGCGGGTCTGCGGGCCGACACGGTCAACGTGGCCTCCGGATACGCCGTCCCGGTGGAGGCCATCGCCGACCATCTCGCCGGCGAGCTGGGACTTCAGCCGCGCAAGGAGTACGTGGACACCGGCGTCCAGTACGACATCTCCACGGAGAAGCTGCGCGCCCTGGTCCCTGAAGTGGCGGACATGGGCTTCGGCCCCGACTACTACCGCCTGGTCCTCAACGACTTCCTCGCGGCCGAACATGCCTGACACGGTCGCGAACGCATCACGAGAAAGGCGGGGAGTCCCTCCGATGCCGTCCCACATCATCCAGACGCGTGAGAACACGAGCCTGCCCGCCCGCATCGCTCGGTCGGCCGCCACCGCCGAAGGTGCGCACCTGAGCACCGAGGACTTCGGCGACTGGCTGGCCGAACGGGGCAGGGCCAATACCTTCCGGGTGGAGCGGATACCGTTCGCCGAGCTGGACGGCTGGTCGTTCCAGGAGTCCACCGGGAACCTGGTGCACCGCAGCGGCCGGTTCTTCACCGTCGAGGGACTGCACGTCACCGAGGACGGCGAACCGTACGGCGACGGTCCGTACGCCGAGTGGTACCAGCCCATCATCAAGCAGCCCGAGGTGGGGATCCTCGGCATCCTCGTCAAGGAGTTCGACGGGGTGCTGCACTTCCTGATGCAGGCGAAGATGGAGCCCGGCAACCCGAACCTGCTCCAGCTCTCGCCCACGGTCCAGGCGACCCGCAGCAACTACACCAAGGCCCACAAGGGCGCGGACGTCAAGTACATCGAGTACTTCGTCGGGCCGAACCGCGGCCGGGTCATCGCGGACGTGCTCCAGTCCGAGCACGGCTCGTGGTTCTACCGCAAGTCCAACCGCAACATGGTCGTGGAGGCCGTCGGCGACGTGCCGTTGCTGGACGACTTCTGCTGGCTCACCCTCGGCCAGATCCACGAACTGCTGCGCCGGGACAACGTGGTCAACATGGACTCCCGTACGGTGCTGTCCTGCCTGCCCTTCGCGGACGCCTCGGACGGCGCGCTGCTCTCCGACGTCGAACTGCACTCGTGGATCACCGGCGAGCGCACCCGGCACAGTGTGCGGGCCGAGCGCGTCCCGCTGGAGTCCATCCCCGGCTGGAAGCGCGGCGACAGCACCATCGAGCACGAGGAAGGCCGCTACTTCAACGTCGTGGCCGTGTCCGTGCAGGCGGGAAACCGTGAGGTGACGGGCTGGACCCAGCCCCTGTTCGAGCCGGTCGGCCTGGGGGTCACCGCCTTCCTCACCCGCGAGTTCGGCGGCGTCCCGCATGTGCTGGTGAACGCCCGGGTCGAGGGCGGCTTCCTCGACACCGTCGAACTGGGACCGACCGTGCAGTGCACTCCGGACAACTACGCCCACCTGCCCGAGGCGGAACGCCCCAGGTTCCTCGACACGGTGCTGCGCGCCGGCCCGGACCGCATCCGCTACGAGGTCGTGCACTCCGAGGAGGGTGGCCGCTTCCTCAACGCGGAGAGCCGCTTCCTCGTCGTCGAGGCGGACGAGGCCGACGCCCCGCTGGACCCGCCGCCCGGCTACGCCTGGGTCACCCCCGGGCAGCTGACCTCCCTGGTCCGGCACGGCCACTACCTCAACGTCCAGGCTCGCACCATGCTCGCCTGCCTCAACGCGACGGCGGTGCGGACCCCGTGACCGGACCCCTGCGGGTGGGCGTGATGGGATGCGCGGGCATCGCGGTGCGCCGTATGCTTCCCGCCTTCGAGGCCTGCCCCGACATCGAGATAGCGGCCGTGGCCAGCCGTGACGAGGCCAAGGCACGACAGGTCGCGGAACGCTTCGGTTGCCGTCCCGTCCACGGATACGCCGAGCTCCTCGAACAGGACGACATCCAGGCCGTGTACGTGCCGCTGCCCGCGGCCCTGCACGCCGAGTGGACCGAGGCCGCACTGACCGCGGGCCGGCACGTCCTCGCCGAGAAGCCCCTGACCACCGACCGCCACCGCACCGGCGAACTGCTCGACCTCGCCCGCACCCGGGGCCTGGTGCTCATGGAGAACGTCATGTTCGTCCATCACCACCGGCACGAGGAGGTACGGCGCCTGGTGGCCGAGGGTGCGATAGGTGAACTGCGTGCGTTCCACGCGGCGTTCACCATCCCCCCGCTGCCGGACGGTGACATCAGGTACAACGCGGAACTCGGCGGCGGGGCGCTGGCGGACGTCGGGGTCTACCCGCTGCGAGCCGCACTGCACTTCCTCGGCCATGACCTCGACCTTGTCGGTGCCCGCCTCGTCCAGGGTCCGGGACGCCAGGTCGAGACCTCCGGCGCCGCACTGCTGAGCACACCCGGCACCGTCACGGCCCAGATCACCTTCGGCATGGAGCACGCCTACCGCTCGTCGTACGAACTGTGGGGCAGCGAGGGCAGCATCACCGTCGACCGGGCGTTCACCCCGCCCGCCGACCACGTCCCCGTGATCGGCCTGAACCGCGGCGGGACGGTCGAGAAGATCCGGCTCGAACCGCACGACCAGGTGGCGGCCACCGTCGCGGCCTTTGCCGCAGCGGTGCGCACCGGAACTCTCCCGGACACCGGAGCCACCCTGCGGCAGGCCGAACTCCTCGACGAGATATACCGGTCCGCCTCGCGCGGAGAACCCAACGGAACCGAATGAGCGGCCGCTGCCCGGGCCCTCGGCGACGACCGGCCGAAGGGCAACCGGCAGCACATGGAAGGAGACACTCGTGCAACGCCATATCGCTTTCTTCAATTTTCCGGCCGTAGGCCATGTCAATCCCACGATCGGCCTGGTCGAGGAACTGGTGAAGCGGGGCCATCGCGTCACGTGCACCGCGACCGAGCATTTCGCCCCCATCGTGAAGGCCGCCGGTGCCGAACCCGTCAAATACGAATCGGTCTTCGGCGACTTCTACCGTGCCCCCCTGACCGCCGCGGAGAACGCGGGCGAGGGACTGCGGTGCCTGAACGAGAGCACGTCCCTCGTGGAACAGGTCGCACCGTTCTACGAGGGGAACCTGCCGGATCTGATCATCCATGACTTCATGGCGTGGGGTGCGCGTTTCTTCGCCGCGAAGAACGACATTCCGTTGATCCGCACCTTTCCGGTGTTCGGAGCGAACGAGCACTTCTCGCTCCGGGAGAAGTTCCCGGTGGCGGAGCTGAACGACCCGCAGATCATGGAAGCGGTGCAGAAGCTCGCCGGTGTGCTGCCCCAGTTCGGTCTGCCGGCCGACCCGATGGGCTTCCTTTCGAATATCGAGAAGCTCGGTATCGTCTTCCTCCCGCGTGAATTCCAGTACGCGGGCGAGACCTTCGACGGGCGGTTCGTCTTCACCGGTCCCTGCATCGCCGAACGCCCCTACCAGGGCACCTGGCAGCCGGCCTCGGAGGACCGGCCCGTGCTGCTGATCTCGCTCGGCACCTCGGCCCGGGGCTGGTCGGAGTTCTTCACGATGGCCATCGAGGCCTTCGGTGACTCCGAGTGGGACGTTCTCATCACCGTCGGCGAGCACACCGACCCCGCCGACCTCGGGCCGCTGCCCGCGAACGTCGACGTACGGCGCTACGCCCCCCAGCTCGACGTGCTGCGCCACGCCCGGCTGTTCATCACCCACGGCGGCATGAACAGCACCATGGAGTCGCTGTACAACGGCGTGCCCATGGTGGTCGTGCCCCAGACGAGCGAGCAGCGGGCCAACGCCCAGCGCGTGGACGAGCTGGGCCTCGGCCGCCGTCTGGCCAAGGAGGACGTGACGGTGGAGAGCCTGCGTGAGGCCGTGGCCCAGGTGGCGGGCGACGCGTCCGTGGCCGACCGGGTGCAGGCCATGCGGGAGCGCATGCGCTCCGTCGACGGTCCGGCCGTCGCGGCCGACGCCGTCGAGGCGTACCTGAACAGCCAGGACTGAACACCCCAGGATCGAACACCCGCGCCCGCGGCACGGATTTGTGTCGCGGGCATGGTGGAACTTGGCGCCGTGTAGTGCTGAGCGCGGGTCCCTCGTGTGAACGAGGGACCCGCGCTTTTTTTCATGGTCAGCCGACCGGCTGTGCGCCACCCGTCTTCTGGCTCACGCCGAAGATGTTGACGGCCTGGTAGTACGTCCACGCCGTGGCGTCGCAGGACGTCTTGGTGGCGCCGGAGTAGTTCGCGCAGACCCGCTTCAGGTCCGCGTAGAAGGCCGAGTCGAGCCGGGACTTGTTGGCGCTGAACGTGCCGGCCGCCTTGTAGTTGCGGTAGCCGAAGTCATGGCGCGCGCAGGCGGTTGCGAACGGGAAGCCGAAGGGGTTGTCGGGCGAGGACGAGCAGTAGTCCGTGGACCAGTCGAAGCCGTAGGCGGACCAGGCGCCCTGGTTGTTCCGGGCCGAGACCCACGCGTTGTAGCTGCTCGCGGACTCCTGGGTCCAACTGCTGAGGACCTGCGGCTTGTCGGCCGGAGCCGCGGAGGCGGACGTGGCGGTCAACAGGGAGGCGGCGACGGCGAGCACGGCTGAGGCGAGGGGAAGAGCCAGACGTCTGCGCATGACGGAATAACCTCCGGATGGGGTGTGGGAGGAAGACGCTCCGTACCGGGTGGCAGGGAGCGAACACAGCGTCAACTGAGCGGTTGTCGCGCGGGTCTACGCGCGGTGATCGCTGCGGGAATAGTCCCCCACATCTCGATGGAGGCAAACCCCTCTCACGCTGAACTCCTCGATTTCAGCACCCAGTTGACGGCATTCCGCCCCGGATGACCGGTCTGTGCGACGCGCTGTGTGTGGTGGCAAGTGCACAGAACCGGCCATGTACTTGGTGCTCGGTGAGGGCGTCAAGGCTTCGTGCAACCCGGTGCCACGGACATCGCGTGAACGAGGGGGCCGGACTGTGGACAACCCCTGACGTGGCCATGGTTGGACTTATCCACAGGGCAAAGCGGAACCCTGGAATCCGCGAGATGGTCACGGCATGACGAACCACAGCGAAGCAGTCGGAACCTCGGACAACGGCGACATCAACGGCGACATCAACGGCGACACCAAAGGCGACAACTACAGCGACATCAACAGCGACATCGGCGGACAGCGGGGGAGCGGCGGAGGCGACGGCCGTGACCTGGCCCCGCGCATGGGGCCTGAGCACGGGTCGGAGGAGCGGGGGAGCCCGGCGGGCAGGGAGGACGCGACGGCCACGAGCCACGAGCAACCTTCCGTGCACGCGAGGCACGAGGACGCATCCACCGTGCCCGGACATGACGAAGCCAGGGTGTACGCGGGGCACCGGTCAGCGACCGGTCCGTGCGGGGAACACCAGGTCACGCTGCGCACACCGGCGGAGCTGGCCGATGCCCTGCCCTACCTGCTCGGCTACCGGCCCGAGGACAGCATCGTGCTCGTCGCCCTGCACGACCGGGACGGCCGGGGGCGGTTCGGCGGACGGGCGCGCCTCGGCATCCCGGCGCAGGCCGACGACTGGCTGGCCGTGGCCGAGCAGTTGGCGCACGGGCTCGTGACCGGCAGCGAACGCCGAGGTGCCAGGCCGGAGAGCATGGTCGCGTTCCTCTGTCAGGACCCGTCGGGCGGGGAGTCGGCGCGGGAGGTGATGGAGCGGCTGCGACCGCTGTCACAACTGTTGCGCAGGGCCTGCGGCCGGCTCGATGTGCCCGTTGTCGAGGCTCTGTGCATCTCCGACGGCCGTTTCTGGTCGTACTGCTGCCCCGGCAACGGCTGCTGTTCCTCCGAGGGCGAGGCGATGGGGCTGCCCGGTACCTCGGTCCTGGCCGCCGCGGCGACGTACGCGGGCCTTCAAGTGCGGGGCACCTTGCGGGAGCTGAGGGCCAGGCTCATCCCCTGGGTGACGGCGGCCGCCCTGCAGCAGGAGGCGGCACTCGACGCCGCGAACAGGACGGTCGTCCCCCGCATCCTGGATGAGGAGGATCGCTCCGCGATGGCCGAGGAGACCGTTGAGCTGGCACACCGCCTGATGGGCCGTCTGGCGGCCGCTCCGCATGTGTCCGGCACGCTCCAGGCGGACCTCCGGGACGACGAGCTCCTCGGGCACGACGAGGTGGCGACGCTCATTGTCGGCCTCCAGGACCGCTCGACCCGTGACCGCGTGGCCGAGTGGATGGAGGACGACGAGGCAGGGCCGGCCCTGCGTCTCTGGCGAGCTCTCTCCCGCCGCTGCGTCGGTGCCTACGGCGAGCACGCCGCGGCTCCTCTCACACTCGCCGGCTGGGTCGCCTGGTCCTCCGGTGACGAACTGGAGGCGAGGGAAGCTCTGGCCATGGCCCTCGCCGCCGACCGCGACTACCTTTTCGCCCGCCTCCTCCACCAGGCCTGCAACGAAGGCCTCGACCCGGAGTCCATCCGCCGCTGCCTCCGCGCGGAACGCAAGAACCGCACCGAGGCCGAGGCTCTGGAGGCCCCCGCAGACGGCTTCACCGGGCGGAAGAGCGAGAACGGCGCACAGGAACCGGCTCGCCACATCGCGTGCACCCCGGGGCCGTCCGGGACCAGCCCGCGGCGCCGACGCCGGGCACGATCCGAGGACGGCTCCGGTGTTCGCGCCACCCGGCGACCTTCCTGGGCCCTGGGTGAGCGCCGACCGCGGTCGGCCGACGGCACCCCACCCGTCGGCGACGGCCCGGGCCGAGCGACGGACAACCCTCGCGGTCGCACACGAGCCCGCCGGGGTACTGGTGGCTGCGGCAAGGCGGCAGAGGCATCGACGTGAGATGGGTGTCGTGCACATGTCAAGATCGCGCCATCTGCTGGCCCCTGGACGGCGGACACCGGCACGGACGGCAGCCCCTGCCCACTTCCCCATTCCGCAATTCGGTCGCCTTCGCAGACCTGGGCCGTGACCCGGCGGAGGCCCGCTCCGTTCACCTGAGTGGCGGAACCCCAGGCTGGGCCGCGCCGCCGTACCGTCCCCGCCCCTCCGGAGCCCGCGCCGCCTGGCGGCGAGAACACCGCAGGTGCACCGAGCGCAGAGGAAGCCGCCGCATGCCCCTGCTCACCCCGTCCTCCACCCCCATGGGCCTGCCGCCCGCCCATGCCACGCTGATCTGCGTCGCTCTGCCGGGCCTGGCGATCTCCACGGAGCAGGGGCAGCTGACCGGCCAAGGGCTGGAGGGCTTCTACCGGTCCGGTCGGCGCACGCTCTCCCGGTGCCAGGTGCGGGTGGCCGGGCAGGAGCCGCTCGCCGTGCAGGCGCGGATGGTCGGGGCCGACCGTGCCCGGTTCATGGCGACGCTGCGCGTGTCAGCGGACGCCGGACCGGACCCGGAGGTCGTGGTGGAACGCACCCGGCACGCGGACGGCACGGAGCGGATCACCCTGTTCAACGCGGTTCCCCGCCCGCTGCGTCTCCTTGTGGAGGTGGCCCTCGGTACCGACCTCGCGGAACTGGGCGCGGTGGCCTCCGGCAGGGCGGGACCCGAACTGCCCGCCAGCGTCCATGACTCCGGCCTGCGCTGGTCCCGCGCCGGCGGGCACTCGGCCGTCACCGCGCAACCTCCGCCCACGGACGCGCTGGCCTCGGCGGGACTGCTGCGCTGGCACATGGAGCTCCCGCCCGGCGGTACCCGCAGTGTGGAACTGCGCGTACGACCGGACGGTGCCGGACCCGTCAGAGCGGTGGGGCGCGGCGCGCAGAGCCCCATCGCCCGGGCCACGGCCGCAGGCGACGACCCCGGGGTCCAGTCACTCCTGCACACGTGCATCGAGGACCTCCAGGCCCTGCTGCTGCGCGACCCGGTGAACCCTGCCGACACGCACCTCGCGGCAGGAGTGCCCTGGCGCTGCGGCATGGCTCCGGCCGACGCCCTCGTCGCAGCCCGGATGACGCTGCCCCTGGGCACCCGTCTTGCCGCAGGTACCCTCCGCACCCTGGCCCGCACCCAACTCCCGGGCACGGGAGCGCGGTCCGGCATGATCCCCGGACCGCGACGGGACGCCGGTCCACACCTGCCGCCGGGCTGTACCGGCGTCGAGGCCACCCTGCTGTTCCCGGCTCTCCTCGCGGAGGCACGACGCTGGGGGCTCCCGGAACACGAGACGGAGAAGCTGCTTCCCGCCGCCGAACGCTGTCTGCGCTGGCTGAGCACCACTGTCGGGGACGGCCCCTACGTGCCCGACCCGCACCACGGCGGGCTGCTGCTCTGTGAGACACAGGCGCACGCTCATCGGACCGCGGTCCTGGGGGCCGACCTCCTGGACTCGTACGGCAGACCCGGCGGTGCAGCACTGAGGGACTGGGCCCAGGAGCTGAGGGCCACGTTCCGGGAGGACTACTGGATCGAAGATCGGGACGGTGGCAGACCGGCGGCCGCCCGCACCAGGGACGGACGAGCTCTGCCCCACCTCGGCTCCGGAGCCGTCCACCTCCTCGACACCGGTCTCCTCGGCTCGGGAGCGACGGCCCCGGGCCTGCTCGACAAGGTGCAGACCGAGCAGCTCGCGCGGCTGCTGGGCGGACCGGCCATGGACTCGGGGTGGGGGCTGCGGAGCCTGGGCGCGAAAGAGCCGGCGTACAACCCCTTTGGTCATCGGGGCGGAGCCGTACGGATCCAGGACACGGCGATCGCGGTCGCGGGACTGGCTGCCGCGGGACATGAGAAGGAGGCGGGCTCGCTGCTGCGGGGTGTGCTGGCGGCGGCTCAGGAGTTCGGCGGGCGGCTGCCTGAGATGTACGCGGGGCAGCAGCGTACGGCCGGGAGCGCACCCCTGCCCCACCCCTCGGCCTGCAGACCGGCCGCGACGGCCGCGGCCTCCGGCGTGCTGCTCCTCACCGCCCTCGCCGGGATCCGCCCCGACGCGCCCGCCGGGTCGGTCACGCTGCGACCGATGCGCGGTGCGCCCCTGGGCGAGATCAGCCTGACAGGGCTGCGGGTCGCGGGTGCGCCGTTCTCCGTGCGCGTCACCAGGCTCGGCCTCGCCATGGTCGAGGAGGCGGCCGATGGGCTGCAGCTGGGGGTGTGACCTCGGACGACGTGTGAGCGGACAGCCTGACGGCGGTGGCTCGCAGGGGCCGCACCGGACAGAAGTGGATCAGCTGTGGAGGTGGCGGCGAAGGGCGTGTTTATCGTCAGGGAGACGACTAGGATCACGATATGCCCTACGACCCGTCAGCGTTTCCGCCCTTCGCCGTCACCGTGGACCTGGTCGTGCTGACCGTGCGCCGCCATGACCTGTGTGCGCTGGCGGTGCGGCGGGGCGAGCAGCCGTTCCAAGGGCGGTGGGCGCTTCCCGGCGGGTTCGTGCGGCCCGACGAGGACCTGGCCCAGGCCGCCGCGCGCGAGCTGGCCGAGGAGACCGGGCTGCGTGCGCACGACCCGGCCGCCCCGGCCCAGGACAACGGCGCGCACCTGGAGCAGCTCGCGACGTACGGCGACCCCAAGCGTGACCCGAGGATGAGGGTCGTCAGCGTCGCCCACCTCGCACTCGCTCCCGATCTGCCCGCACCCAGGGCAGGTGGTGACGCCAACATCGCGCGCTGGGCGCCCGTGGAGGAGTTGCTGCAGCAGGGCGGTTACGCCCGTGACGGCGAGCCGGTGGCGCCACTCGCCTTCGATCATGCGCAGATCCTGTCGGACGGCGTCGAGCGGGCCCGCTCCAAGATCGAGTACTCCTCGCTGGCCACCGCTTTCTGCCCGCCCGAGTTCACCGTCGGCGAGCTGCGTCGTGTCTACGAGGCCGTGTGGGGGGTGGCTCTCGACCCGCGCAACTTCCATCGCAAGGTGACCGGCACCCCCGGCTTCCTGGTGCCCACCGGGGGGACGACCACGCGCCAGGGAGGTCGCCCGGCTCAGCTGTTCCGTGCGGGTGGTGCCACGCTCCTCAACCCGCCGATGCTGCGCCCCGAGGTCTGACACCACAGAAAACCGGACATAACCCGCTATCTTGCTGTGGGTGATCCAGGCCATCGGACTGACCAGCACCCCTCGCAAGGAGCTTCCGCCCGCCGTCGACAACGTCTCCTTCGAGGCTCTCTCCGGCTGTGTCACCGTGCTCCTCGGTCCAGCGGGCGCGGGCAAGACGACGGCGGTGCGGCTCATGCTCGCACTGCAACAGGGCCGCGGCGTCGCTTACTTCAGGGGCCGTCCCCTGCATCGCATCGACCACCCCTCGCGCGAGGTGGGTGTCCTCCTCGGCGACGTACCCGGCCATCCGGCCCGCACGGTCCGCGGTCACCTGCGCATGCTGTGTGCCGCAGCCGGCGTGCCCGCGCAGCGCGCCGACGACGTCCTCGACGTCGTGGGCCTCGTCAGTCTGCGCGACGAACGACTGGGGACACTCTCGCGCGGCATGGACCGCCGTCTGGGGCTGGCCTGTGCGCTGCTGGCCGACCCGCACACCCTCGTGCTCGACGATCCCGCCGCCGGGCTGTCCGTCCGTGAAAGCCGCTGGCTGCACGGGATCCTGCGTGCCCACGCGCTCCAGGGCGGCACCGTGCTGTTCACGACGCGCGACCCCAAGGAGGCGGCGCAGACAGCCGACCGGGTCGTCACACTGGAGGAGGGACGGCTCGTCGCCGACCAGGAGGCGGCCGACTTCGCCCGTACCCGGCTCCGTCCCCGCGTTGTCGTCCGCAGCCCGCACGCCGTCCGCCTGGGCGCCCTGCTCACCAAGGAAGCCCGGACCACGCAGCGTTCCGTCGAGGTCGTGCGCGAGGACGGCAACCGGCTCTCCGTATACGGCAGTACCTGCGCCGACATCGGGGAGACCGCGTTCCGGCACGGCATCCTCGTACATCAACTCGCCGATGAAGTCGGCGACATGGGGCCGCCTCGCGCCACCGACGGTGCCGGTGCGGCTCTCACGGGCGATGACGGCACGACCGCTGACGACGAACACGGAGAGACTGAGCCGGCGCACACGACCGGGCCGTCGGAACCGGACGGCCTCCCGGAGCTCCCGCCCCCCGTCGACGTCCGCCCGGCCCCGAGCCCTCTGCGCCCGCTCCGTTACGAACTGCGCAGGGCCACCGGAGTCGACACAGGCTTCTATACCGTGGCCGCCGTACTGATCACCTCCGCCGTCATCTCCGTGATCCTCGCGGGCATCGGTCATGCCCCGCAGCCGCGCCTGCTGGCCGCCTGGCCGGAGGAGCTGCCGCTGCCGCCCGCCGCGCTGGGGGCGGGCTTTCTCGGTGCGATCGCCTTCGGTGACGAGTTCCGCCACCCCGCCCTGGCCGCGGATCGCGGCACCGTCCCCCGCCGGCTGGGGCTCCTCGCCGCGAAACTCCTCGTCGCCGCGGTCACCGCGCTGATGCTGGCCTTCCTCACGGTGGGCTGCGACCTCGAAGTGCTCTACCTCGTCTACGGACCGGAGCTCGCCGACGTTCCCGCCGACTGGCTTCCACTGGGCGCCAGTTGGATCGGCCTCGTCGTGGGGTGCTCCTGGGCCGGTGTGCTGGCTGCCGGCATCTTCCGGTCCACGACCGCGGGACTGGCCGCGGTGCTCGCGGTGCCGGTCCTCGTCGTGCCCCTTGTGCGCAAGGTCCTGGAGGGGATGACCGTCCGGGCGGCGGCCGGGTTCTCGGCGCGGCTGCACGAGCTGCCCCTGATGCCGTGGCCCTTCGGCGGGGAGCGCTATCTGACCGTAGCGGCCCGGATGATCGCCCAACCCGTGGGCGGTGCACTGCTGTTGTCGCTGACCGCGCTGCTCGGCGCATATCTGCTCACGACCCTGCGGGGCAGGGTCCGATGACGGAGACGGACGTCTCCTGACCGCTATCCGCACCCGTCCGATCCCACCTTGCGCGCAACTCCTCGAAGAGCGCCCGTTTCTTTCCGATAAGGCGTCAATTGCGACGGGGTGAGCGATCACCCTTTCGTGTGCTTTTCACCAAAGACCTCAAGGGAGTTGAGGAGGGCGCCGACAAAGGATGCGTGAGTACCCTTGCGCACACCATGATGACCGCCGCCCGCTCCGCAGACTCCGGCCTGGCCGGCCCGGGTGGACTCGACCGCTACTCCTACGCCGAGACACCCGGCGTAGAGCGCGTCGGCGCCCCCACCTGGGAGAGCGCCGATCCCGAACTGGGGCGTGTGGGCCGACGCGCCGCGGGCAGCCGCGGACGCGGCCTGCACGGCCAACTCGTCCAGCAGCTGGGTCAGATGATCGTCTCCGGTGACCTCGGCGCGGACCGTCCGCTCGTGCCCGAGGAGATCGGCCAGCGATTCGAGGTCTCCCGCACCGTCGTCCGTGAGTCGCTCCGCGTCCTGGAGGCGAAGGGGCTGGTCAGTGCCCGCCCCAACGTCGGCACGCGGGTGCGTCCCGTCAGCGACTGGAACCTGCTCGACCCGGACATCATCGAGTGGCGGGCCTTCGGGCCGCAGCGCGACGACCAGCGGCGCGAGCTGAGCGAGCTGCGCTGGACGATCGAACCGCTCGCCGCCCGTCTGGCCGCCGGGCACGGACGTGAGGAGGTCCAGCAGCGGCTCGGCGACATGGTCGAGATCATGGGCCATGCCATGGGGCAGGGCGACTCGCTGACCTTCGCGCGCGCGGACGCCGAGTTCCACTCGATGCTGATCCAGGTCGCGGGCAATCGCATGCTGGAGCACCTTTCCGGCATCGTCTCCGCCGCCCTCCAGGTCTCCGGAGGCCCGGCCACCGGCTGCGACCGCCCCAACGAGACCTCGCTCGGCCACCACGCCCGGATCGTCGAGGCCCTCGCCGCCGGTGACGGCGCGGCGGCCGAGGTGGCCATGCGGCAACTGCTCACCGTCCACCCCGAGGTGGAACGCGTCGTGCCCTCGCCGCGCGAGCACTGACCGCCCGCCGACAGCGGCACGGTCGAAGGAGCACGCCCTGTCCGGGTGGCGCCCGGCCGGTGAACCCGTCTCTCCGCCGGACCCCGCCGGCTCCCCTGTGGACCGGCGGGGTCCGGCGGAGAGAAGTGAGGTACTCCCGGGTCGGAGTCGACCACTGTCAGTAATGACCGACTCTGACAGCATCCAGATGCATTTACGTGCTTACGGGGTGTGACTCGGGCCACGCGGATTGGGCGTAACGCTCTTCGGGGCAGCGCGATGACCTAAGAGGTGACAGCCGAGGAAGGAATACGGACGCCGCTCACGGCGCTGTGCAACTCCCCGGCCCCCGCCTGCGCCGTCGGCCCATCCCCAAGTCGGCGGTCGTCGGCTCCTGTCCGTAGTGGACGGGGCCGGAAGCCGTTTTCCAACGTTCCGAGAGGTTGTTCGTGTCGGCCAGCACATCCCGTACGCTCCCGCCGGAGATCGCCGAGTCCGTCTCTGTCATGGCGCTCATTGAGCGGGGAAAGGCTGAGGGGCAGATCGCCGGCGACGACGTGCGTCGAGCCTTCGAAGCTGACCAGATTCCGGCCACTCAGTGGAAGAACGTACTGCGCAGCCTCAACCAGATCCTTGAGGAAGAGGGTGTGACGCTGATGGTCAGTGCCGCAGAGCCCAAGCGCACCCGAAAGAGCGTCGCAGCGAAGAGTCCCGCCAAGCGCACCGCCACCAAGACCGTGGCGGCGAAGACGGTGACCACGAAGAAGGCCACTGCCCCCGCCGTTCCGGCCGTGTCGGCCGCCGACGATCCCACCGAGGGCGCCGCGCCCGCGAAGAAGGCCGCCGCCAAGAAGGCGACCGCCAAGAAAGCTGTCGCCAAGAAGACCGCCGTCAAGAAGACGGTGGCCAAGAAGACCACCGCCAAGAAGGACGACGGCGAGCTTCTCGACGACGAGGCGCTTGAGGAGACCCCGGCACCCGGCAAGGCCGGCGACGAGCCCGAGGGCACCGAGAACGCCGGCTTCGTCCTCTCCGACGAGGACGAGGACGACGCGCCCGCGCAGCAGGTCGCGGCCGCCGGTGCCACCGCCGACCCGGTCAAGGACTACCTCAAGCAGATCGGCAAGGTCCCGCTGCTCAACGCCGAGCAGGAGGTCGAGCTCGCCAAGCGCATCGAGGCCGGTCTGTTCGCCGAGGACAAGCTGGCCAACGCCGACAAGCTCGCCCCCAAGCTCAAGCGCGAGCTGGAGATCATCGCCGAGGACGGCCGCCGCGCCAAGAACCACCTCCTGGAGGCCAACCTCCGCCTGGTGGTCTCCCTGGCCAAGCGTTACACCGGCCGCGGCATGCTCTTCCTGGATCTCATCCAGGAGGGCAACCTCGGTCTGATCCGCGCGGTCGAGAAGTTCGACTACACCAAGGGCTACAAGTTCTCCACGTACGCCACCTGGTGGATCCGTCAGGCGATCACCCGCGCCATGGCCGACCAGGCCCGCACCATCCGTATCCCGGTGCACATGGTCGAGGTCATCAACAAGCTCGCGCGTGTGCAGCGCCAGATGCTCCAGGACCTGGGCCGCGAGCCCACCCCGGAGGAGCTGGCCAAGGAGCTCGACATGACCCCGGAGAAGGTCATCGAGGTCCAGAAGTACGGCCGCGAGCCGATCTCGCTGCACACCCCGCTGGGTGAGGACGGCGACAGCGAGTTCGGTGACCTCATCGAGGACTCCGAGGCCGTCGTCCCGGCCGACGCGGTCAGCTTCACACTCCTGCAGGAGCAGCTGCACTCCGTCCTCGACACCCTGTCCGAGCGCGAGGCCGGTGTCGTCTCCATGCGCTTCGGTCTCACCGACGGTCAGCCGAAGACCCTCGACGAGATCGGCAAGGTGTACGGCGTCACGCGCGAGCGCATCCGCCAGATCGAGTCCAAGACGATGTCGAAGCTGCGTCACCCGTCGCGCTCGCAGGTGCTGCGCGACTACCTGGACTAAAGCCTCGCTCGTACGCCTGCGAAGGCCCGGCTTCCGTTACGGGGGCCGGGCCTTCGGCTTGTGCGCGCATGCGGGCAGCCGCCCCTTGAATCACCCTGGGTGTGCAGTGAATGTCCCAGAGTGAGGAGTTCGCATGCGACGATCCGTTGCCCGAGTATCGGCCCTCGCCGCCGCAGTGGGCGCGATACCCCTGGCATCACCCGCAACTCCGGCGGCAGCCGACGTCGTCATAGGCGGCTATCCGGTCGAGATCTCCGAGAGCCCCTGGACGGTGGCGCTGTCCAGCCGTGACCGGTTCGGGGGTACGCGCGCAGGGCAGTTCTGTGGCGGTGTGGCGGTGGGCCGCTCGACTGTGCTGACCGCGGCCCACTGTCTGAGTGGGGCGGTGCTGGGGGCGCCGCCGGAAAAGGTACGTGACCTGAAGGTGATCGAGGGCCGTGGGGACCTTCTCTCGGCCGAGGGCAAGGAGATACCCGTACGAGCCGCTTGGGTCAACCCGAACTATGACAGCAATACGAATGCCGGGGACTTCGCCGTACTCACCCTCGCCTCGCCGCTCCCCGAGAGCGCGGTCATCCGGATGGCGGCGGCAGGCGACCCTGCATACCGGCCGGACACGGGTGCCGTGGTCTACGGCTGGGGGGACACCACAGGCGCCGGAGACTACGCCCGGAGTCTGCGCGCCGCACGCGTGAAGGTGCTGCCCGACGCGGCTTGTGAGGGGGCGTACTCAGGGAGCAGGGACGGAACGTACGCGGCCGGCTCCATGGTGTGTGCCGGGGAGCTCGCGGGCGGACGCGACGCCTGCCAGGGCGACAGCGGCGGTCCGCTGGTCGCCCAGGGGAAGCTGATCGGTCTGGTGTCGTGGGGGACCGGGTGCGGTCTCCGGGGGAATCCGGGGGTCTACACCCGGGTCTCGGAGATCCTCCGGACACTGGGCTGGGGGCGCTGAGGGTGACGGCCCCACACTCACAGTAGGGGCGGCCACCCCCCGGTGCGTGGGGTTGGCCGCCCTTGTCACCGGCCTGCTGCCGGCGCTGGCTCGTCGTGAATGCGAGGTGTCAGCGTTCCTCTTCGCCGGCGCTTGCCGGAACGGTCGTCAGCCGCTCCGTCTCGTCCTGTATCTCAGCGGCGATCTTCTTGAGCTCCGGCTCGAACTTGCGACCGTGGTGAGCGCAGAAGAGCAGTTCGCCACCGCTCAGCAGAACGACGCGCACGTAGGCCTGTGCGCCGCAACGGTCGCATCGGTCGGCGGCCGTCAGTGGGCTCGCGGGGGTCAGAACAGTAGTCACGTCGCCTCTTCTCTAGCTCGACGAGCTGTCGTACCAGGGTCAACATCCAACCAGGCCGAAAACGTTCCCGCTCGCGGCTTCTCCTCGAAAAAAACTTTCCGGGCAGGCTGTCTGCTGCCGGTTGGCGGCGAATGAGCCGTAGTGCGTGTCTTCGTGTCGTACGGATTTCGCGCTTGTCTGTCGGTTGTCCTGTCCTCCCGGCTGGGTTGCCGGTTGTTCATGAGGACGTGCCCGGAGCCTAAATGGTTCATGCCTCAAAGGGAACGTGATATGTACTTCACTCCATCGAGGGATCGAACGCTCGTACGAGTCTGGACTAGTCTGAGTTCAGACGAGGGTGGCGTTACATCGGCTCTACCAGGCCTCGGTACCCTCTGAACGGCTACCGAAGCCGCGTCCTTACCCCAAAGGACCCCATCTGAAATTCAGCGAGGAGCGAACCGCGTGACCGCCGAGACGTCCGTGCCGTCCACAGCGCTGCTGACCGGAGCAGACCGGGATGGTTCCAACTACACCGCGCGGCACCTGCTCGTCCTCGAAGGACTTGAAGCCGTACGCAAGCGCCCGGGCATGTACATCGGGTCGACCGACAGCCGCGGTCTGATGCACTGCCTGTGGGAGATCATCGACAACTCGGTGGACGAGGCCCTCGGGGGCTACTGCGACCACATCGACGTGATCCTCCACGACGACGCCTCCGTGGAGGTGCGGGACAACGGCCGCGGCATCCCCGTGGACGTGGAGCCCAAGACCGGCCTCTCCGGAGTCGAGGTCGTCATGACCAAGCTGCACGCCGGAGGCAAGTTCGGCGGCGGCTCGTACGCGGCCTCGGGCGGTCTGCACGGCGTGGGCGCCTCCGTGGTGAACGCGCTCTCGGCGCGACTGGATGTCGAGGTCGACCGCGGCGGCCACACCCACGGCATCAGCTTCCGGCGCGGCGTGGCCGGCGGCTTCGCGGCGACCGGGCCGGACGCCAAGTTCGAGGCGAAGGGGGGTCTGCGCAAGGCCAAGAAGATCCCCAAGAACCGTACCGGCACGCGCGTGCGGTACTGGGCCGACCGCCAGATCTTCCTCAAGGACGCCAAGCTCTCCCTGGAGACGCTGCACCAGCGCGCCCGCCAGACCGCGTTCCTGGTGCCCGGCCTGACCATCGTCGTGCGCGACGAGTACGGCCTGGGCGAGGGCGGCAGCAAGGGCGAGGAATCCTTCCGTTTCGACGGCGGCATCAGCGAGTTCTGCGAGTACCTGGCCACCGACAAGCCGGTCTGCGACGTCCTCCGTTTCTCCGGACAGGGCACCTTCAAGGAGACGGTGCCGGTCCTCGACGACCACGGCCAGATGACACCCACCGAGGTCACCCGTGAACTCGGCGTCGATGTCGCGCTGCGCTGGGGGACCGGTTACGACGCGACCCTCAGGTCGTTCGTCAACATCATCGCCACCCCCAAGGGCGGCACCCACGTGGCCGGCTTCGAGCAGGCCGTCAAAGAGACGATGAACGAGGTGCTGCGCGCCAAGAAGCTGCTGCGCGTCGCCGAGGACGACGTCGTCAAGGACGACGCCCTGGAGGGCCTCACCGCGGTCGTCACCGTCCGTCTCGCCGAGCCGCAGTTCGAGGGCCAGACCAAGGAGGTCCTCGGCACCTCGGCGGCCCGCCGGATCGTGAACAACGTGATCTCCAAGGAGCTCAAGGGGTTCCTGACCTCCACCAAGCGCGACGCGGCCGCCCAGGCCCGCGTGGTCATGGAGAAGGTGGTCGCCGCCGCCCGTACGCGAATCGCGGCGCGCCAGCACAAGGACGCGCAGCGCCGGAAGACCGCTCTGGAGTCCTCCTCGCTGCCCGCCAAGCTCGCCGACTGCCGCAGCGACGACGTGGAGCGCAGCGAGCTGTTCATCGTCGAGGGCGACTCCGCGCTGGGCACCGCCAAGCTCGCCCGGAACTCCGAGTTCCAGGCGCTGCTGCCGATCCGCGGCAAGATCCTCAACGTCCAGAAGTCGTCCGTGACGGACATGCTCAAGAACGCCGAGTGCGGTGCGATCATCCAGGTCATAGGGGCCGGATCCGGCCGCACCTTCGACATCGACACGGCGCGCTACGGCAAGATCATCATGATGACCGACGCCGACGTGGACGGCTCCCACATCCGGACCCTGCTCCTGACGCTGTTCCACCGCTACATGCGGCCCATGGTCGAGGCGGGCCGGGTGTTCGCCGCGGTGCCGCCGCTGCACCGTATCGAGCTGATCCAGCCCAAGAAGGGGCAGGACAAGTACGTGTACACGTACTCGGACCGCGAACTGCGCGACAAGCTCATGGAGTTCCAGAGCAAGGGCATCCGCTACAAGGACTCGATCCAGCGCTACAAGGGCCTCGGCGAGATGGACGCCGACCAGCTGGCCGAGACCACGATGGACCCGCGTCACCGCACCCTGCGCCGGATCAACCTCTCCGACCTGGAGGCCGCCGAGCAGGTCTTCGACCTCCTGATGGGCAACGACGTCGCGCCGCGCAAGGAGTTCATCTCCAGCTCGGCGGCGACTCTGGACCGGTCACGCATCGACGCGTAGCGCCGCACCGGGGTGTGCTCGGTCGTCTGCGGGATGGGTCGCGTGCGGGGCGAGTCACCTGATGGGGTGAAGAGCGGGGGAAGAAGAGTCAGGGATCCTGCCGTTCTGTCCATCCTTGGGCATGCAGTCAAGGAATGGTCGGCTTTGCCGACACGGGGGTGGGGCCGAGAGCCCGGTCGAGTACCACGAAGGACAGCCGGGCCAGGCCTCCGCCGCCGTGGGGGCGGCGGGGCAGACGAGGTTCGACGATCCCTGGTACGACGCGCCGGCCTCCGGCTGGGGCGAGTTGGACGGTACGGGAGCCCCCGCCTTCGTCGCGCCGTCCGCCGGCCGGGGTGACGGGGACAGGACCGGGGGCGCGGCCGACATCTACCTGGAGGTGCAGCGCAGCGCGGCCTTCCAGGAGGTGCGCAGCCGGTACCGAAGGTTCGTGGTCCCCGGGGTCGCCGTGTTCTTCACCTGGTACGTCAGCTATGTCGTGACCGCGACGGCCGCACCCGGGCTGATGGCGCGGCCGGTGACGGGCGCCGTGAACGTGGCGATGCTGGCGGGGCTCGGGCAGTTCCTGACCACGTTCCTGTTCACGTGGGCGTACATGCGGCATGCGAGGCTGCGCCGGGACCGGGCCGCGCTCGAACTGCGGTGGGACACGCAGGAGCTGGCGCGCGGCGCCAGAGGGGGCGAGCGGTGACCGGCAACCAACAGACGTTGGCGGTACTGCTGTTCAGCGCGTTCGTCGCGGTCACCCTGGGCATCACGACCTGGGTGAGCCGCAACCGGCGTGGTTCCGCGGAGGAGTTCTATGCCGGCGGGCGGCTGTTCTCCCCGATGGAGAATGGTTTTGCCATCGCGGGCGACTACATGTCGGCGGCCTCGTTCCTGGGGATCTCCGGGCTCATCGCGCTCTTCGGGTACGACGGGCTGCTGTACTCGGTGGGTTTCCTGGTGGCCTGGCTCGTGGTGCTGTTCCTGGTGGCCGAACTGGTACGCAACTGCGGGCGGTTCACGCTCGCCGACGTGGTCGCGGCCCGGATGAGCGAGCGGCCGGTGCGGATCGCGGTGGGAACCGCCTCGGTGACCGTGTCCGTTCTGTACCTGGTGGCGCAGATGGTGGGGGCGGGCATCCTGGTCGCGCTGCTGCTGGGCGGGACGAGTGAGGCGACCCGGGTCTGGACGGTCATCGGGGTCGGCGCCCTCATGGTGGTCTATGTGTCCTTGGGTGGGATGCGGGCCACCACCTGGATCCAGATCGTCAAGGCGGTCCTGCTGATGGGCGGGGCGATCGCGCTGACCGTGCTCGTACTGGTGCGGTTCCACGGTGACTTCGATCACTTGCTGCGCACGGCGGCCGAGCGCAGCGGGCACGGGGACGCGTTCCTCGCGCCGGGACTGAGGTACGGCGGGGACTGGAGCGCACGCCTGGACTTCATCAGTCTGGGGCTCGCCCTGGTGCTGGGCACGGCCGGGCTGCCGCACATCCTGTCGCGCTTCTACACGGTGCCCACCGCACGGGCCGCGCGGCGGTCGGTGGTGTGGTCGATCGGGCTCATCGGCGGCTTCTACCTGATGACGATCGTGCTGGGCTTCGGTGCGGCGGCGATCGTCGGCCCCGATGCCGTACGGCGATCGAACGCTGCCGGGAACACGGCGGTTCCGTTGCTGGCGCTCGATCTGGGCGGTGGGTCGGGTTCCACGGGCGGAGCGGTTCTGTTCGCGATCGTCGCCGCCGTCGCCTTCGCCACCATCCTCGCGGTGGTCGCCGGGATCACGCTCGCCTCGTCGGCGTCCGTGGCGCACGACCTGTACGCGTCGCTGCGGCGGCCGCGGGGGAAGCCACGCAGCGAGGTGGCCGTCGCGCGGGCCGCCGCGGTCGGGACGGGAGTGGTCGCGATCGGGCTCGGGCTGCTCGCCCGGGACCTGAACGTCGCCTTTCTCGTGGGTCTCGCCTTCGCGGTCGCCGCCTCGGCGCATCTGCCCGTGCTGCTCTACTCGCTGTTCTGGCGCGGATTCACGACGCGCGGTGCGGTGTGGGCGGTGTACGGGGGACTGGTGCCCGCCCTGCTGCTCGTGCTGCTCTCACCGGTGGTGTCGGGGAGCCCCGGGTCGCTCTTTCCCGGCGTCGACTTCCAGTACTTCCCCCTGGAGAACCCGGGCCTCGTCTCCATCCCGCTGGGCTTCCTCGCGGGCTGGCTCGGCACGGTCGTCTCGGCTCAGGAACCGGACGCGGCCAAGCACGCGGAGACCGAGGTGCGGTCGCTGACGGGAGCCGGGGCGGTCTGAGCGCACGAGCGCCCCCGGGCCCCGGGCGGCGGCCCGCCATCGTGCCCTCAGGCGCGGGTCGCCCATACGTAACGGTGCTCCGGGCGGCCCGCCTCGCCGTACTTGAGGGTCAGCGTGGCCCGTCCCGTGCGCTCCAGGAGCTTCAGGTAACGCTGGGCGGTCTGGCGGCTCAGACCGGTCCGTTCGGCGATCTCCTGGGCCGACAGCGGGCCGTCGGCGGACATCAGGGCGCGGCGTACGAGTTCCGTGGTCGTGGCGGAGTGCCCCTTGGGGAGGTCGGGCTCCCCGCTCGCGGAGAGGGCGCCGAAGATCCGGTCCACCTCGGCCTGTTCGGCCTCGCCGCCGCCGTCGAGGGTGCGGCGGAGCTCCGCGTACGCCTCCAGCTTGGTGCGCAGGCCCCCGAACGCGAACGGCTTGACCAGGTACTGCAGGGCCCCGTGCCGCATCGCCGCTTGGACGGTGGTGACGTCGCGGGCCGCCGTCACCATGATCACATCGGCCTGGAGGCCGCGTCGCCGCATTTCCTGGACGACCTCCAGGCCCGTCCGGTCCGGCAGATAGTGGTCCATGAGGACGAGGTCCACGCGGGGCAGCGTCTCCAGCTGCCGCAACGCCTCCACCGCGCTGTGCACCACCCCCGCGACCTGGAAGCCCGGCACCTTCTCCACGTACGCGGCGTTGACCTTCGCGACCCGGATGTCGTCGTCCACGACCAGGACCTCGATCATCACGACTCCTCCTTGGCGGCTGCGGCGGCCTCGGGCTCCCGCACCGCATCCCGTTCCCTCGTGCGGCCCGACGTTAGCGGGTCGCACGAGCCGGTCCGACTGCCGGGCGGCAGAAGCGGGTGCGCGGGCGTCTGAGCCGCCAGTCCCGGCTCTGTCAGAGCCTCCGGGAGGACGACGACGAACTCCGCGCCCCCGCCGTCCGCCTCCGTGACGCGGGCGCTGCCGCCCTGCCGTTCGGCGAGCCGGCGCACCAGGGAGAGCCCGATGCCGCGCTTCCCGTGGGCGGGCGGCTTCTTGGTGGACCACCCGTCCGCGAAGACCAGCTCCCGGTGTTCCACCGGAACGCCCGGTCCGGTGTCGCGCACCCTGAGGACCGCCGCGCGCCCCTCGGCACGCAGTCCGACCTCCACGCGCGCGTGTGGAGTGCCGGCCACGGCGTCGAGGGCGTTGTCGACCAGGTTCCCGACCATGGTGACCAGCCCCCTGGAGTCGATCAGCCGGTCCGGCAGCAGGGTCCGGTCCGCGAGCGACAGGGCCACGCCACGCTCGGCGGCGACGGCGGCCTTGCCGACGAGCACCGCGGCGAGCAGCGGATCATGGATCTTCTCCGTGACCTGTTCGGCGGTCACCCTGTGGTCGCCGACCACCTCGCCGACGAACTCCACGGCGTCGTCGTACATCTCCAGTTCGAGCAGCCCCAGGACGGTGTGCATACGGTTGGCGTGCTCGTGGTCCTGCGCGCGCAGGGCGTCGATCAGGCCGCGTGTGGAGTCGAGTTCGCGCCCGAGCTGCTCCAGCTCGGTACGGTCGCGCAGAGTGGCGACGGCGCCCCCGTCGTCGGTGGGCATCCGGTTGGCGACCAGGACGCGCCGGCCCCGGACGGTGAGCAGGTCGGTGCCGGTCACACGGCCGGCCAGGACATCGGTCGTACGGCCCTCACCGAGCGCCTCGTCGAGGGAGCGGCCGACGGCCTCCTCACCGATGCCGAGCAGACGCTGGGCCTCGTCGTTGAGCAGGCGGACGCGACCGCTCCGGTCCAGGGCGACGACGCCCTCCCGGATGCCGTGCAGCATCGCCTCGCGCTCCGCGAGCAGCGACGAGATGTCCGAGAAGGCCAGGTCCCGGGTCTGCCGCTGCACCCTCCGGGAGATCACGTACGCGACCAGCGATCCGATGGCGAGGGCGGCGCCGGCGTAGGCGAGGAGCTCCGGGATGGCGTGGATCAGACGGGACCGCACGCTGTTGTACTCGATGCCGACCGAGACCGCGCCGACGATCTTCCCGGCGGCATCACGCAGCGGCACCTTTCCGCGGGCCGAGCGGCCCAGCGTGCCGTCGTCGATCTGCATGATCTCCTGACCGGCCAGGGCCGGCCGCGGATCGGTCGAGACGACGCTGCCGATCTGCTTCGGGTCCGGGTGGGACCAGCGGATGCCGTCCATGTTCATCACGACGACGTACTCGGCTCCGCTGGCCTTGCGGATCCGCTCGGCCTCCGCCTGCACGGGGCCGTGGACGGACGGCGTGGTCGACGCCAGGTCCTCGGCGAGCTGCGGCTGCGCCGCGGTGGTCTGCGCGATCGCGAGGGCGCGGCGCATCGCCTGGTCGTCCAGCTGCTGGCTGAGCGGCGCCAGGAACAGCCCGGTCACGAGCACGGCGACGCCGGCGGCGATCGCCACCTGCATCAGCAGCACCTGTGAGAACGCCCGCCGCGGCAGACCCAGCCGCAGGCGGCGGGCGGGGGGAGTGGAGCTCATACCCATGAAGGTACGTGGCGGGGTGAGCCGGGCCGAAGGGGAGTGGTGTGGATCTCCTGGCAGGGTGCGGAAGGAACGGGTGGGTGCCCCCTCCCGGCTCGACGCCGGTTCAGCTCGCCAGCGGCGTGGCCGACACTTCCTGGATGGACACCACGTCCATCCGGGCGGGGGAGCCCAGAGGCGAGCCGCAGCTCTCCGGGCGGGGCGGCAGCGAGGCGCTCTGGGCGACGGTCACCTGCCACTGGCGGCCGTCGGCGTGGGCGACCGTCACCTCCCAGCGCGGAGCCGCGCCCCGCGTGGTGACGACGGTGAGGGTGCCCGCCCGGTCCTCACCCGTCGCCGTGCGCACGGCCAGCTCGGCCGCCTGCCCTGGCCGCTCCCAGGCGGAGCTTCCGCGGCATCCCTCGGTGACGACGCGGCCTTCCCGTACGGCTTGGAGGACGCCCTTGACGTGGTGGGCCTCGGCGCGGCCATAGGCGTATCCGGACGGCAGGACCAGCAGCGTGGGCGAGAAGCGGTGACCGCCCAGGTGCGTGACCTCCCAGACACCCTCCACTCCGGAGGAGGCCAGTTCGGCTGCGAGCGGCCTGCCGAGGAGGGCGCAGCAGCGGTCGCGCTTGCCGTTGGTGCAGACGAGGGCCAGCGGGTCGCCTGTGTGGGGGCGCCCCCGCAGGCCGGTGTCGAAGGTGTGAGGGTCCCCCATGCCGAGAGCGGTGAAGTCGAGGTCGAGCAACTGCTCCGGATCGGCAGTCGTGGTGCTGTGCAGCCACATGTTTCCGGGAACGGTGTGGGCCGCGTACACATGACGTGCGCGGGCATCGTGGCAGTCCGCGTGGCGGCCGGGGCGGCGGATGAGCGCGACGCGCACTCCGGTGTCTTCCGTGGCGGCTTCGAGGGCGTGGCCGACGGCCGGGTCCAGGTGGCTCGCAGTGAGGGCATTGGCGCCCCAGGGGCCGGGCTGTTCCAGCAGCAGCCAGGTCCTCGCGGTGGTCGAGGTCCCCGCGAGGGGCTCGTCGAGGTGCCGCGACGCGGTCGTGCACGTACTCACAGAGGTGAGCCTAACCTGACTTGGGCCTCGGTGGCTTCCGGAGGCCGGTCGGGGGCGTACGAAGGGCGCATGTGAGATGCGCTCTGTGTGCGTCGGGCGTGCGCCCCGCCCCGCGGCCCCCTGCGC
>NZ_VMNX01000083.1 GCF_009377235.1 Streptomyces acidicola | reverse complement strand
TCTACAACACCCGTCGGCTACACAGCGTGTGCGGATACCGGAGCCCGATCGACTACGAACAAGACCAGCAGGCCGACCACGTGGAGTTGGCCGCTTGAAAGATCTCCACGGTGCGAGGGGATTGACAGGCGGCGCGGAGGCCACGGTCCGCATCGCGAAGGCCGGCCTGGTGCCCACCGACGCGAACCTGCTGCCCGCCTACGACACCTTCGCCGGGCTCGCCGAAGCCTGCCGCACCTGGTGCGAGCAAGTTAACTCCCGCCGCCACCGGGCGACCGGACAGATACCCGCCGACCGCCTGGACATCTTGCCCATCGAGCCACTCGCGCTGGGCGAAGAACGGCTGGTCGGCTCGGATCGCACGATCAGTTTCAACTCAGTGCGCTACTCGACCCCGTCCGGTTATATCGGGGTGAGGGTGTGGTGCCGAGTGGTCGGTGAGGAACTGTCCATCACCGCCCGCACCAATCTGGTGAACTTTCCCAAGGGCACCGACCTGGACTGCTACAGCCGCGAGGAGTTGGACGCCGTGGCCGCGAACAGCCAACCACGAAGGACGCGCGGCTGGGAAACTCAGCCGAGCGCCTCGCTAAGCTCCTGGCCACAGCCACCTGGCAGCTTCGCCGGATCGATCATGCACACCGATGACGGAGCCCAGCCGCACAACGGCTTCGTCCTGGCTGCCGCACTGGTCTCCGCCTGCCCGAGCCACAGCTTCTACCCGAGTTCCGTCGAACGTGCCGTTCTCACCATCGTCTCCGCCCGAGTGGGGCGCCTGCCGGTTTCCAGGTGGCGCAATCCCGTTGGACGGTCTGGGGGAGCTTCTCGGCGTCTCGACGCGACAGGATCACCGCGCACTCGTCGGCGATGAAGATGCCCATCAGTGCCATGTGGGTGTTGCCTGGGCTGTGGTCAGGGCTGTTCCACTTCGATGCGGAGGATACGGTCGTCGCCGGAGCGTGGATCGGTACCGCCCCAGGTGGCACCGTCGGTGTTGGAGGTGATGATCCACAGGGATCCGTCAGGTGCGACTTCGACGGTGCGGATGCGGCCGTATTCGCCTTGGTAGTAGGCGATGGGCTCGGCGGTGGAGGCCTGGCCGTCGACGGGGAGTTGCCACAGCCGCTGGCCGCCGAGGGCGCCGATCCACAGGGATCCTTCGGCGTAGGCGACGCCGGAAAGGCTGGCGTCGTCGGGGGGGGGGTGGATGACGGCGATGGGTTCTTCGCCGGCTGATCCTTGGGTGCCCTCGGACTCCGGCCATCCGTAGTCGGCGCCCGCGCGGAGAACGTTGACCTCGTCCCAGGTGCGGTGGCCGAGTTCGGAGGCGTAAGCAGTGTCGTCCGGCCCGAAGGTGATGCCCTGAACGTTGCGGTGTCCGCTGGAGTAGACCGGTGAGTCTTTAGGGTTGTCTCGCGGTACGGAGCCGTCGGTAGCGATGCGGAGGATCTTGCCGTTGAGGGAGTTGTCGTCCGCGGCGTTTTCGGGTTCGAAGGCGTCGCCGGTGCCGATCCACAGGTGGCCGTCGGGACCGATGACCATCCGGCCACCGTGGTGGCGGTCGGCGGTCTGGATGCCTTCGAGCAGAACTCGTTTGAGGGCGAGGGCGTCGTAGTCCGCGGCGATCGTGAGCGCGACGATACGGTTCTCGCTTGCGCCGGAGACCGAGGCGTAGACCGTGCGATCGTCGGCGAAGTCGGGCGAGGCGACGATGCCGAGGAGTCCTCCCTCTGATGTGGCGTTCACGTCAGGGACGACCCCCACTGTGCGGGCGTCACCGCCGTCGGCAGGTACGCGCAGGATCTCACCGGTGATCCGTTCGGAGACCAGCGCCGAGCCGTCGGGCAAGAAGGTCAGCCCCCACGGCGCGTCAAGTCCGGTGGTCAGTTCTGTGGGTTCGCCCAGCGTCGCGGCGTCCCTGCCGCCGGACTTCGCAGACGTCGTCGGCAGCGACGCCCTCGGCCGCGCCGACTCCTCGGACCTGCCGGAACAGCCGCTCAGTACAAGTCCCAGGCACAGCACCCCAGTCGACAGTCCGGCGACCGTCGCCCGAGCAGAACCACGCAGACTCCCGCTCCACCCACGTGACACACTATTCATGGCTTCACCTTCAGTGTTTCGGCGAACCCGAGCCGCCGTACGAAAGCCTCGCGTGTCAGGTCGCTGAACGCCATGACGTGGTCGACGCCGGCCTCAGCCGCGTCTACCACCGAACGGAAGGGCTTGCTCCCGACCGGCAGGGCGAGGATGCGCTCGATCTCGTCCGCGACGCTCTGCGGGTCGGCTGTCGTGCCCGGCGCGAAAAGCTGCTCGTGCGCCTCGTGCGTGCGCTCGACCAGTGGGTCCAACTCGGCGTATTGCACCGCCACTCTCAGGTCGCTGGCGTGGCTGGCCCCGGGGAAGTGATTAGTCCCCTGGGTGATCGCGCCGGGCATCACGATCGACGTCTCGATGCCGAACTGCGACACCTCGTAGGAGGTGACCACAGCTAGTGCATCGAAGGCGGCCTTGGAGGCCACGTAAGGGCCGAGGAACGGTGGAGTGGTCACCTGGATGGTGCTGCCGACGTACAGCAGCGTGCCGGAACGGCGGGAGCGCATGTGCGGCAGTGCCGCGCGGTTCACCCGGTGAGCGCCGATGGTGTTGACGTCCAGCAGGTGGCTCACGTCGTTGTCGGTGAACGCCTCGACGTACCCGATGTACAGGTGTCCCGCGTTGTGCACGACGGCATCGAGACCGTCGGTCTCGTCGAGAACGTGCCGGACGGCGGCGTCTGCAGACGCCTGCGATGTCACGTCGAGTTCGACGATCCGCAGCTTCCAACCCCGGGAGCGTGCACGAGTATTGAGATCGGACACAGCGCCAGCGTCGCGGTTGCCGGGGTCCCGCATCGTCGCGTACACGGTGTGGCCGGCGGCGGCCAGCGTTTCCGCGGTTCGGCGTCCGATACCCGTGGATGATCCTGTGATCAGTACGGTTGACATGCCTGTCCCTTCAGGCCATGGCGCCGTTGGTGTGGAGAACCTGGCCGTTGACCCAGCGGGCGGGGCCGGCGAGGAAGGACACTGTTTCGGCGATGTCGTCGGGTGTGCCCAGGCGCTGCATGGGGTTGGCGTTGGCGATCTGGTCGACGGCTTCCTGGCTCTTGCCCTTGAAGAACAGAGGGGTGGCGGTGGGTCCGGGAGCGACGGCGTTGACGGTGATGTCTCGCCCGCGCAGTTCGCGGGCGAGGATGAGCGTGAGTGCCTCGACTGCGCCCTTGGAGGCCGCGTAGGCGCCGTAGGTGGGGATGTGCAGCCGGGTTACCGACGTGGAGAAATTGATGATCGATCCGCCTTTGCGGACACGTTGTGCGGCGAGCTGGTCGACGACGAAGGTGCCGCGCACGTTGGTGCGCTGGATGTGGTCGAAGGTGTCCAGGTCCATCTGCGCGATGGGGGCGAGGGGCATGATGCCCGCCGTGTGGACGACGACGTCGACGCCGCCGAGTTCCCTGTCCGCGATGTCGAAGACCGCGGTCATGGCTGCTTCGTCCGCTACGTCGCCGCCCACGGCGACGGCCGGGACTCCGGCACGGGTCAGCGCGCTCGCGGTCTCCTCAGCTCGGTCCTTGGCGCCCGCGAAGTGGATCAGGACCGAGAAGCCGTCGGCAGCCAGGCGCTCCACGCACGCCCTGCCGATGCCACCGGATCCGCCGGTGACGACCGCCACGCGGCCAGTGTTGGTCACCATGGCTCAAACCTCCGTATGATGGATATGGACGATCTGTCCACTGGCCACGATACACAGAAATGTACAAGCAGTCCACAAAGGAGATTGTCCATGTCCCAGAACACTGCCGCCCGCCGGGGACGAGGCCGCCGGCCGGCCGCGGAAGTCCGCGCCGGCGTACTCGCGGCAGCGGGACACATCCTGCTCGCCGAGGGCCTGCGAGCCGTCACCTTCGACCGCGTCGCCACCGAAGCCGGATCAAGCAAGATGACCCTCTATAAATGGTGGCCCTCACCGGGCGCCCTCGCCGCCGAGGCATACTTCACCCAGAGCGACCGCACCCTGCAGTTTCCCGACACCGGCGACCTCCGCACCGACCTGATCACCCAGCTCAGTTCCTTCATCCGCTGGCTCACCGACGAAGGCGCAGCAAAACCCGTCTCCGAACTCGTCGGCGCCTCCCAGACGGACCCCGACCTCGCACACGCCTGGTCAAACAGCTATGCCCTGCCCCGCCGCGAACTCGCCCGCGTACGCCTGCGCACCGCCCAGGAACAAGGCCAGCTACGCCGGGACGCCGACCTCGACATCATCGTCGACCAACTCTGGGGCGCCTGCTACCACCGACTCCTCGTACTCAAAGTCCCCTTCGACGACACCCTCGCCGAACGCCTCGTCGACCAAGCACTCCACGGCGCAACACCCCACACAACATGATCGCCCATTAGCCTCGCGAAAGTGTGAGGCAAGCTCCGACCCGGACGGACACATCTGCGCCCGTATCCTTCACGCGCTGCTTCCCGGTCGCCCGATGCGGCTGTCCACCCGCATCGTCAGTGCGGACCTACCGCTACAACAGCTGGAACCGCGACGGGCGCCCTCGCGACAGCACGCCGATCACCACCATCGTGATCACCTTGCATCCACCAGCCCTCCCCAGCGCGCACGTTCCAGGCCGGGCCCCTGCTGGCCGCTGGGGCCCGGCCTGCCAGATCCTGGCCGCGAACTCCAACCAGCCCACGCACACCGCGACATCCCACCTGGCATCGAGCATCGGTGACCGGGACTGTAGCGAGCCGACGTCCGGTTCCCGCGGCGACTGTGGGCGGCGCGTCTGAGGCAGGCAGGCGGGCGGTGCAGACAAGGCCGTCAGGGCCCTCGACGGAACCGACGACCGGGGCCGGCTGCTGTGGATCTCGGCGGCCCGCCCCGGGCGTGTCTCAGGAGATCACCGCCTGCCGGCACGGCAAGCTCGCCCGGAAACTGCTGGAGCCGGGCTCGGAGCCATCGCCGACCTGGGATTCGTCGGCCTCGACGCCGACCCGGCGGCGATCACCGGCTACAAGGCCGCCCGGGACCGGCCCCTGACGCGAGGCCAGAAGCTGTCCAACACGGCACTGGCGGCCGTCAGGGCACCCGTCGAGCACGGCTTTGCCCGCACCCAAGAACTGACGCGCCCTCGGTAAGGTGCGCACCGACCCCGCCTGGGTGACCGCCCTGGTCAGGGTCTTGCTGGTCCTCACGAACCGCGAAGTCGCCCGATGACCGACGATCTTCACCAAGGTCACCTGCCAGCGACCAGCGCGAGCGTCCCGACGCCCACGCACGCCAGCCCCGTGACCAGCAACTTCAGCTTGCACACCTCTCAATGGGCCTCAGGCCCCGCAGTCCACCCTCAGAGGCGTCTCACGTTCAGATCGCGGCCGACGAGTGCAGGGCCCCGGTTGCCTCCGCCACGGTTCTGGGGAGTGTCTAATCAACGGCGGATCTGCTGATCAAGGGAGAGACTCCAAGTGAGCGAGACGATCGGGCAGGAGTCCGTGGACGAGTCGGCCGGTGGTGCGATGCCGTCGGCTGCGTCGGACGAGCAGCTCGTCGCGATGCTGGTGGACCGGGCACGGAACGAGGGGCTACAACTGACCGGCGAGGGTGGGTTGTTGCAGATGCTGACCAAGCGGGTGCTGGAGCCGGCCCTGGAAGGCGAGATCACCGACCACGTCGGCTACGAAAAGCACGATCCGGCCGGGAAGAACAACGGCAACAGTCGCAACGGCACGCGGTCCAAGACCGTGCTGACCGATGCCGGGCCGGTCGAGGTGAAGGTGCCGCGTGATACCGCCGGCCGCTTCGAGCCGCAGATCGTCAAGAAGAGGCAGCGGCGCTTGACCGGGGTGGACGAGATGGTCCTCTCCTTGTCCGCGAAGGGACTCACCCACGGAGAGATCTCGGCTCATCTGGCCGAGGTGTACGGCGCCGATGTGTCCAAGCAGACCATCTCCACCATCACCGACAAGGTGATGGAGGGCATGGCCGAGTGGCAGAACCGTCCCCTGG
This sequence comes from Streptomyces acidicola, assembly GCF_009377235.1. Taxonomy (GTDB): domain Bacteria; phylum Actinomycetota; class Actinomycetes; order Streptomycetales; family Streptomycetaceae; genus Streptomyces; species Streptomyces acidicola. The sequence goes on along the minus strand of NZ_VMNX01000083.1, from coordinate 29,497 downwards.
ACCGCGCTTGAGTTCTGTCGGTGTTTGCGAGCGCCCCGGAAGGAGTGCGTTCGGATGCCGAAGTACGCCCCCAACAAGATGCCGAGCTCGGTGAAGAAGCAGTACTTTGAGTTGCTCAGGGAGGGCTACAAGGGTGCGGCCGCGGCCCGGGTGGTGGGGGTCTCCGCCAGCTGTGGTTCGAACTGGTTCATCGAAGCTGGAAGCATGATCGTTCCCGACACCGGCCCGATATCGCCGCGCTTCCTGACCCAGAACGACCGCATCGCCATCGCCGACGGACTCCAGGCCAAGCAGACCGTCAAGGAGATCGCCACGTCGATTGGGAAGAGCTTTCAGACCGTCTACCGCGAGATCAAACGCAACGCGAAGCCGGACGGCAGTTACCACCCCTGGTGGGCCCACAACCAGTCCCTGCTCCGGCGCCGCCGTCCCAAGGAGGAGAAGATCCGTGGCAGCGAGCCGCTGCGGACGCTCGTGCGCGAGAAGCTCACCGAGAAGTGGTCGCCGCAGCAGATCGCGCGTCACCTGGCCCGCGAGTACGCGAATGACGTGACGATGCGGGCCTGTCCGGAGACGATCTACCGGGCCCTCTTCGCCGGCCTCCTCGGTCGCCGTGAGGCCAAGCTCCGCACCGGCCGCACCCGCCGCAAGAAGCAGCGCCGTGGTGTCCCCACACTGAACAAGATCAAAAACATGACGCTCATCCACGAGCGGCCCATCGAGGTCACCGGCCGTACGGTTCCCGGGCATTGGGAAGGGGACCTGAGCATCGGCCGGGGTCAGGGCTCCGCGATCGGCACCCTCGTCGAGCGCACTACCCGCTACGTGCACCTGATCCACCTGCCGCACGGCTGGAAGGCCCCGCAGGTCCGCAACGCGCTCATCACCCAGACCGCGCACATCCCGCCTCAGCTGCGGCGGACGCTGACCTGGGATCAGGGCCGTGAGCTGACCCTGCACGAGGACATCGAGGCGCTGACCGGGTTCCGGATCTACTTCTGCGACCCACACTCGCCCTGGCAGCGCGGCACGAACGAGAACACCAACGGCCTGCTGCGGCAGTACTTTCCCAAGGGCACCAACCTGTCCGTCCACACCGCACGAGACCTCCGCGAAGTCGCGCATCAGCTCAACCGGCGCCCCCGACTCGTCCTTGGCGACAGGACCCCAGCCGAGGTCATGCGAGAATGCCTCACATGCCCATTGACCAGGTGAATCGCAACCACTGATAGAAACCGCCCCATCAGACCGAAGTGGCCCGTCGCGAACTTTCCGGAATGGAGACCCTGTTCACCAGTCCACAAGACACAACCACCGTGGCACCGCCCCGTTGGAAGATGGCGCTCGCCGCCTTCGCAGCCGTACTCCCGATCTCTCTGATCGGCAGCGGCCTTCTGGGTCCGGCGCTCAGTGCTTTGCCGCTGCTGGCGCGGGTGCTGATTCTCGCGCTGCTGTTCAGTACGTTGATGACGTACCTGATGATGCCGACCGTGACCCTCGTCCTTCGCCGTTGGCTCTATTCCTCCACCTCAACCGCGGGTGAGGGACCGACGCGATAACGGAGCCCTGGGGGACGGCCCGAGCCGTCTTGCCTGCTTCGACGAGCCCGTTCCTTCCCAGAGATCCCGTTTTTGCGATCGTCGCTCAGCCCTTTCCAGCCTGACTGCGGCACCGTCGAGGGGCTGTTGCGTAACGTGAAAAAGGCAACCTCGCCGGGCACCCCGGGATACGAGACGCGGTGGCGCACCTGTACGAGGGCGAACACGTCACCGGGCAGGCGTTCATCGAAGCGCGTTGGTCGAGCTGTACAACCTCGCCCACCTCGATGTGCTCACCCGTGGCCGTATCCTGGTCGGTGATCAGCCGTCGTCCGACGGCCGTGCAGCCGGCGAGCAGTCACCGTCTGCTCAGCGGCTTGACCATGGTCTGGGAACACAGCTTGTGCTGGGTTCCCAGAACCACACCGTGACCTGCATGACAAGGAGTTCCGATCGTGAACCCCACATCGCCCGAGCCGCTCGGCGGAGGCGAGCCCCAGGACGCGACAGGTCCGGCCCAACGAGGCGGCCCTTCGCTGGCCGAGGACCTCCTGCTACTGCTGTTCCAGCCCGAGTCCGGAACGATCGCCGGCGAGAACACACTTTTCTACACCCTCGCCGGTGCTGTGCTGAGCGACCTGGCACTGGCCGGTCAGGTCGCATCCGACGGGGCTCACGCGAGCGCCGTGCGAGCCGAGGCCCTTGGCGAGGTCCCGCCTTCCGATGAGATCCACCGCTCCGCCTGGACTTATGTCGCCAAGAAGCCCCGAAGCGTCCAGACCGTCCTCGCCGCGATCGGACCGCAGCTTCGGGCACCGCTGCTGGACAGGCTGATCGCACGCGGCGATGTCGAGCGGGTGAGAAAGAAGGCGTTCGGTCTGTTCAACACCACTGCACTGGTCGAGGGAGCAACTGGCCGCCGAGCGCGGCTGCTGGAGAGCGTGCGCGCCGTTCTCGTCGACGGCGCCGAGCCGACTGCGCGCATCGGCGCCCTCGCGGCCCTGCTGTCGGCAAGCGGAACCCTGCCTCAGTTCGACCCGCAAATCCCTTGGACAAACCCGGTGATCACCCGTGCGAAGCAACTGGAGCAGGGCCACTGGGGAGCTGGCGCCGCGGCTGAGGCCGTGACCCGCACGGTGACCGCGGTCATCGCCAACAACATCATCGTCGCAACAACCGCCCAGCCACCGAGCCAGTAGAGGTAGCGCTTCGCGGGGGCCTCTCTGTGGTTCGTCAAGCGGGGCGCGCGGTGCCGGGTTCGTAGAAGGTGCCGTCGCGGAGCATCGCGAACAGGACCCTGATGCGGTGGCGGGCCAGGCGGAGAAGCGCCTGGAGGTGGGTCTTCGGCCTGGTCACGGCAGGATGGTCCGGGCGCGGCCCGAGGACACGCTCCAGGCGGGGGTGGAGCTGGGTGAGCAAACCGCGTATCCGGATGGAGGTGCGGGTCGTCTGGGCCGCCAGGTCCTGATCGAAGCCCACCAGTAGGGTCGGCTCGGCGGCGATCTCGGCGGTCAGTTCCATCGAGCGCAGGGCGTGCGGCATGGTCCGTGCGGCGTCCGCGATCACCGCGGGGTCCTTCGCGGCGACCTTGCAGCCGGCGTCCCGGGCCACCGTCAGGGGACAGGGCTCCGATCGAGGTCGGCCGGTCCACGATGACCCCGCGTGACTGCCGGCAGCGCGGCGATGGTCTCCACCACGCCGTCCAGGCTGTCGGCCGCATGCACAACATCGCCCTAGCCGCATGACCGCCCAGGTCAACCGCCCGCGTCCAGCTGCCTGATCACGGCCTTCTCCAACACCCTTCAGTACGGCCCTGCGGACAGCTGCCGGTGAGCATGTATCGGATCAGCAAGTGCCCCGAACCAATCGGTGACGGTATGCGGCCGTGCGACTATGACGTCGGTGTTTCGGGCGGAGCCGATGCCGCGGAGCCCACGTCGAGTTGGTCGCGCTTGATGGCGGCGTCGACTGCGGCGCCGATGCGGCGAAGGGTCGCCAGCTCTTGGGGCTCGAGCTCGTCCATAAGGTATTCGCGAACCGCTGCGACATGTCCCGGTGCCGCCGCCACGACCGCCTCGTAACCGGCCTCGGTCAGCGTCGCGTTGGTGCGTCTGCCGGAGCCGGGGATCCGGGCTCGTGTGAGCAGTTCGCGCTTCTCCAACCGTCCAACGACGTGCGACAACCGCGAAAGCGACGCCGCCGTTCGCGCAGCCAGATCGCTCATCTGCAGCGTGTGCGCCGGCTGTTCGGATAGGACCGAGAGCACCATGTACTCGAAGAAGGTCAACCGGGCCTCGCGCTGCATCCGCGCGTCCAGGGCAGCCGGCAAGCTGATCATGATTGCGGAGTTGGCCAGCCACGCCGCCCGCTCGTCGCAGTTCAGCCATCGCGTTTCGGCAACCGGACCAGTGGACTTCCCTGACCCAGAGCCTTCTTCGGCCGGCGCCGTCGTCTCGGATGTCGACCCGTTCGCCGGACGCCGACGGCGTTGTCCGTTTGTGCCAGCTGAGGTACTCGCCATGAGGCCATGCTAGCCACCCTTGTTGACGCGTCAAGTTATGAGGTGTAGATGTTGACGCGTCAAGTTCGCCTCATTGCCGCCCGAGCGCGTAACTGATGGCCGCGCACTGCGCCGTCGCAGCCGTTACGCAACTTTCCGCGGCGCTGAAACCGGTCCCCGCATCGAAGTGCCGGGCTCGCGAATGGATCCAGGGAAGGACAACCGGATGCAGTTAACGTCGCTCGGAGGGCTCGAAGTCTCGCGCATCGGTCTCGGGGCCATGGGCATGTCGGCGTTCTACACCGGCGCCGGTCGAGGCGACGCCGAGTCGATCCGCACCATTCAGCGCGCTGTGGACCTCGGTGTCACGCACCTGGACACCGCCGAGGTGTACGGGCCCTACGTCAACGAGGAACTGGTGGGGCGCGCCGTCAAGGGCCGTCGAGACGAGGTCGTCCTCGCCACCAAATTCGGCCTCGTCTCCCACACCGGCCGACCAGGCCCGGACAGCACTCCCACCGGCATTCGCACGGCTGTTGACGGGTCGCTGCGGCGGCTGGGAACCGACCACATCGACCTGTACTACCAGCACAGGGTCGACCCCGGCACTCCCATCGAGGAGACGGTGGGAGCGTTGAGTGAGTTGGTGGACGCGGGCAAGGTCCGCCACATCGGACTGTCGGAGGCGGCTGCGGCGACGATCCGCCGGGCCCATGCGGTTCATCCAGTGGCCGCTGTCCAGACCGAGTACTCGTTGTGGACACGAGACCCTGAGGCGGAAGTGCTGCCCACGCTGCGTGAGCTCGGCATCGGACTGGTTCCCTATTCGCCGCTGGGGCACGGTTTTCTCGCCGGTGAAATCCGCAGCCTGGACGGCCTGGACTCCGCCGACTGGCGTCGTACCAACCCTCGGTTCACCGGCGACAACCTCACGCGCAACCTGCGCATCGTCGACCAAGTACGCGAGGTCGCCGACGACATCGGGGCCACGCCCGCGCAGGTCGCTCTGGCCTGGCTGCTCGCGCAGGGGGACGGCATCGCGCCCATTCCGGGGACGAAGCGTATCGGCCGGCTCGAGGAGAACAGCGCCGCCGACGGAATCCGGCTCACCGCAGGTCAGATCACTCGTCTGGGAAACCTGACACCGGCGTCCGGCGAACGCCATGCCGAGCCCGACATGGCGGCCATCGACCAGTGAGAAGAACGTGGGGTGAGCGATTCGCCCCACGCGATCCGCCGGTTGCGTACTTCAGGCCCGGGCAGTAAGCGGCGGACTGGGCAAAACCAATCAATTTTTGTTGCAGAGGACGGAATGGAGCACTACATCATGTCAAGCAGAGTCATTCGTGTCGGCATTATCGGCGCGGACACGAAGGCGAGCTGGGCGGGGGCATCGCACATCCCCGCGCTGGCGGCACAGCCTGACTTCCACCTGGCGGGCGTGGCGACGCGGCACGAGGAGAGTGCCCGCAGCGCTGCCGAGGCGTTCGGCGCAGAGCGTTGGTTCGCCGATCCGTTCGAGCTCATCCGTGATCCGTCGGTTGATCTCATCACCGTGGCTGTCAAGGTCCCGGCTCACCGCGAGCTCGTCCTGGCAGCCCTCGCGGCGAACAAGGCCGTGTATTCGGAGTCTCCGCTGGGTTCCACCGTTGCGCAGACGGAAGAGATGGCTGACGCGGCCGGCTCGCTGCACACGGCGATCGGCCTGCAGGGCCGGCTCAATCCCTCGGTGCGCCGCGCCGCGGAGATCATCGCGCAGGGCCGGCTCGGGCGGCTGCTTTCGGCGCGAGTCGCGGCGACGACATTCGGCAACGGTCCGGAGTCGGTGAGCGCGTACGAGTACTTCGACAAGGCGGCGGCGGGTGCGAGCTTCCTGACCATCGCGGCAGGCCACGTCCTGGATGTCATCGAAGCCGTTCTCGGTGACATCGCCGAAATCGATGCGCGCACGGAACTCCTCTGGCCGCAGGTGAAGCTGGTGGACACCGGCACGATTTCCGTCCGGGAAGTCCCGGATCACCTCGACGCGATCGTCAAGACCTCGTCGGGGGCGCCGGTCGGGGTGCAGATCTTGGCGGGCGTACCCGCGCCCGACGCCCACTTCAGCCTGGAAGTTCGTGGGTCGGACGGCTGGCTGAAGCTGACCGGCGACCACCCCGCGGGCGTTCAGGTCGGCGACCTCGCGCTGTCGTCGAACGTGGACTTCACCGCGCCCGACAGCCCCGTCGCCACCGGTACCGGCCCGACCGCCGCCGAGATCTGGACGGGTGCGTCCATCAACGTGGGGGAGGTGTACGCCAGCCTGGCGCGCGACATGGCGCACGGGACCCACCACACCCCGGGATTCGACCACGCCGTCCACAACAGCCGCCTGATCGCCCGAGTCGAACAGGCCTCGCGCACCGGTCACCGGCAGTGAAGGTGTTACACGGCGCCCTGCTTGTCACCTTGCACCACTGCCGGTGATGTATGGACGGCCAACGGCCGCGTCCTACCCAGTCAGGCCTGGTGTCCGCGATCGAGGTCGCGGACACCAGGCCCGATCGCGGCAGTCTTCGAGAGAACCACGCCGTGACCGATAGGGCGACCGATCCGTGAGAGCGATCAGCCCACGTAGGTTCGGACACGCTGAAAGGCCCCTGAGGCTCACAACCCCGATCCAGGAGTCGTTGATGATTTCTGTCCTCTGTCACCACGGCGCCGGCGGCGCTTCGCGGAAGGCTCACGACGTATGACCACGTCCGCGCGCGCCGCCGTTCTCGAAACCCAGGACGGGCCGTTCGAATTCCGTGACATCGAGATCGAAGACCCGCGACCCGACGAGATACTCGTCCGCATGGTCGCGACCGGAATATGCGCGACCGATGCTCACGTGCGGGCGCAACGCATGGCGACGCCGCTACCGGTGGTGCTGGGGCACGAGGGCGCGGGAGTCGTCGAACAGGTGGGGGCCGCTGTCACCACCGTCGAGCCCGGCGACCACGTCGTCCTGTCCTACCACTCGTGTGGCCGCTGCAAGCCGTGCATGTCCTCTCACGCGGCCTACTGCGACAACGTCTGGGCAGCCAACTTCGCAGGTGCCCGCCTGGACGGCTCGAACGGCCTGCACGTCGCCCACGGTGCTGAGCCACACGGTCACTTCTTCGGCCAGTCCTCATTCTCCACCTACGCTCTGACCCACCAACGGAACACGATCAAGGTCCCCCGTGATCTGCCCCTCGACGTCATGGCTCCGTTGGGGTGCGGGCTGCAGACAGGCGCGGGGGCCGTACTCAAGGCCCTCGCGGTTCCGCCGGGGGCGTCCTTCGCCGTGTTCGGCGTGGGTGCGGTGGGCTTGGCAGCGGTCATGGCGGCTCGCGTTGCGGGTGCCACCACGATCGTCGCCGTCGACGTCGACGCCGGCCGGCTCGAGCTCGCCCGCGATCTCGGAGCGACGCACATCGTCAACCCCGGCCAGGTCCAGGATCTGACCGGCGCGCTCCGCGCCATCGAGGCGCGCGGCCTGGAGTACGTCCTCGATACGAGCGGCCGCACGGAAAACCTCGACGCCGGGGTCGGCGCCTTGGCATCGCTCGGCCGATTCGGCTTCGTGGCGTTCCATGAAGGCACAGGCGCCATGATCGACGCCGGTCGGCTTACGGTCGGCCAGTCGTTGCAGGGCATCATCCAGGGAGACGCTGTCTCGTCGCTGCTGATCAACGATCTCGCCCAGCTCTATCGAGCGGGCCGGTTCCCGATCGACCGATTGCTGTCCTTCTACGACTTCTCCGACATCAACACCGCGTTCGAGGACGCGGGCTCGGGCCGCGCCACCAAGGCGATCCTTCGATTCACGTCACCGGGATAGCCCACCCGTTCGACAGATTTTCCACAACAGAGAGAGGCATCTCGTCGATGTGCCAGAGCAATCAGAAACCCATCAGTGTCGACAACACTCCGAGCTTCTACGCGATCGACCACTATGGCTTCCCTCGAGCGGGGGCGGACGACCCGTCGGACCCCGAGGGGTATTACCCCCCCTATTTCCAGAGTGAGCACTTCCAGAAGTACGGCTACCACGTCGAAGAACTGCGCGGCGGTTTCTACTGGGTCACCAGCGCCGGCTACGACGCCGCATTCGTGGTGACCGAGCAGGGCGTGATCGCCATCGACGCACCGCCGACGCTGGGCGAGAACATACTGGCAGCGATCGAGGACGTCACCGACCAACCGGTGACCCACGTGATCTACAGTCACTGGCACGCCGATCACATCGGCGCGGCTTCCGTGTTCGGTCCCGACGTCGAGATCGTCGCCCACCGCATCACCAAGGATCTCCTGGAGCGCTTTCCCGACCCGAAGCGGCCCCTGCCGACGAGGACATTCGACGACGAGCTCGTCCTCGAAGTCGGCGGAGTGACCCTGCAGCTCTCCTACAAAGGCGAGAACCACTGCCCCGGAAACATCTTCATCTACGCACCACAGCAGAAGGTACTCACTGCCGTGGACATCGTGAGTCCGGGAAGCGTAACGTTCATGCACTGCGACGCCTCGCAGAACATCTCTGGCTGGTACGAGGCGCATTCGCAGATTCTCGAATACGACTTCGACTTCTTCGTCGGCGGACATCACATGCATTACGGCACCTACGAGCAGGTGAAACTGTGCGTGGAGTATTTCGCCGACGTGCTCGAGGGGGCGACCGAGGCGGTCGAGCGGTTCAGCCGCTCGGATGCGCTCGTCGACATCGTTTCCGGCACCGGCTGGAACAGGATGTTTGTCGGCACCGAGAACTGGATCAATTCGATGGCCAACTACACAACCCGGCACGTCCTCGAGAAGACGACCAGCAACGGCCAGCTCTGGTGGGAGCGTCTGGCAGGTGCCACCACCCAGACCAAGTACCACGCGTACACCGTGCTGGAGTCGATCCGGCTGGAACGGCCTCGCCCGGACTACCGCATGCGGGGCGAGAACCCCCCGGTCTTCCTGACCTGACCTCGTCCTGAACAGCACGACCGGATGAGCGGTGCGAGGGACTGTGCCGGTCCGTCGCACCGCCTCTTGCACTGACGGTGCGGTTGCGATGCCGCCATCGCAGAGTGACGGTGTGCGGTTCCAGGACATCCTCGGCAGAGCAGCTCGGCGACGCTTCATTTCAGACAGCATGGAGAGAGGATCAGGAGTGCGAACGCTGCCCGCGCCGCACCTCAGGTGCGGCGGTCGCCGGGTCGTCCCGTCCGAGGCGGTGAAGCCGCGACCTTATGCCTCGTTTTGGCGCTCCACTCGACGAGAGGGTGCAGAACATGCATCAGGCCGGCGCCTCGCTCGGTGGGCCGGTACGTGATCTGGACCGGCGTCGTCGGCACCACGACCCGCTCGATCAGTTGGTGGCTCTCGAGCTCGCGCAGGCGCTGGGACTGCAGTTGGTTCGAGATTCCGGTGACCAGCGCTCGGTAGTCGACGAATCGGCGGGCACCCCGCATCGCCGCCAGGAGCACCGCGGCGCTCCACTTCTTGCCCACGATCTCGACCGAGCGCTGGAAGCTGCGGCACACATCGTCGTCGATGTGCTCGTAGCCGACTTCCGGGCGGCGCCGGCCGGGGTGGCGGAGGACTCGTCGAGCGATCGAAAGCTGGTCATTTGGTCATGATGCAAGAGAGAGTCATTTTTAGTGATCAGATCATTTCCTGTTTGTTGCACGTGGTCATCGCCGTGCAGCCTTGTGCCATGAATGCACGACCGACCCGTTACGACGCGCTGTGAACTACGGACACCGGCTGAGGTTCGGGCTCCGCCTGACCACTGACGACGGCCGCGGACCCGGCCAGTTGGTCGAATGGGCGGGCCTGGCCGAGCAGTGGGGACTGGACCTGCTCGTCGTCCCGGCCGGAACCGCGGGCGCCGACCTTGAGCCGTCGACCGTGTCGTCCTGGATCGCGGGGGCGACCGTCTCGCTCGGACTGGCGATGGAGGCACAACCCACCCACCATCCGGCGATGCTCGCTCGGGCCGTCGCGAGCTTGGACCAGCTCACCGGGGGCAGGGTCGAACTGGCTCTCCGCGCGGGCCCGGCAGCGGCCCGACCCGGGACGGCGGGGTCCGACGCGACACTCGGCGAAGCGATCGACGTCGTCCGCGAGCTGTGGAACGTCCTCGACCGCGGCCTCGGCCGATTCACCGGCCGCTTCTACCGTCTGGCGGGAGCGCAGAAGGCCGCGCCCGCGTACGACGTGCCGATCGCCGTGGACGGTCAGGGACGGGACGTGCTCCGGCTCGTCGGACAGCAGGCTGACGAATGGTCGACGGTCGTCTGCGACGTCGCCGCGCTGGCGCAAGGCAACCGTGTGGTCGACGAGGCGGCGCGACGGGCAGGTCGCGATCCCCGCGAGGTACCAAGGCGGATCACGATCCGAGGTGGCTTCGGTGAGCGGACAGGCAGGTTCACCGGAACTGCCGCGGACTGGGTGAGCGACCTGCTGCCACTCGTCGTCGAACACGGGGTGGGCACCATCGTGCTCGACACCGACGAGCGAGACGTCGCGGCCGGGTTCGCGAGCGAGGTCGCACCCGGCCTGCGGGCGGCCGTGGACACGGCGCTCCCTCGCGATTGGTCGAGCGCGCGGGTCCGGCGTTCCACAGCACTCGCCAGGCGTAGGCCGGGGATCGACTACGAGGGCACTCCTCCGGGGATGGCCGAGGTCGTTGAGCCCGGTGACCTGGCCTACGCCCGGCTGCGGTCCGGATACCTGCGCGGCGGCGCGCCCGGGATCATCTTGCGGGCCGCGACGAACGAGCAGGTGACACAGGCGCTTGCATTCGCCCGTCGACACCCCGGCGTGCCTCTGTCTCGCCGAAGCGCCGGGCACGGAGTCTCCGGACGCTCCACCAACGACGGCGGGATCGTCATCGACGTGTCACTGATGAACGCGATCGAGGTGCTTGACGAGAGGACGCGCAGGGTGCGCATCGGGCCAGGTGCGCGCTGGGCCGAGGTGGCGGCCGCACTGGAGCCCTACGGCTGGGCGTTGAGCTCGGGCGACTACGGCGGCGTCGGAGTGGGCGGCCTCGCCACGGCGGGGGGCATCGGATACCTCGCGCGCCAGCACGGCCTGACGATTGACCGCCTGCGGGCCGTGGAGATGGTGCTCGCGGACGGCTCCACCGTCTGGGCCAGTGATTCGGAGAACTCTGACCTGTTCTGGGCTGTTCGGGGGGCGGGCGCGAACTTCGGGATCGTCACTACCTTCGACTTCGAGGTCGACGAGGTCGGTGCGGTCGCGTTCGCCCAGCTCACCCAGGACGCGAGCGACCTCGAGCGCTACCTTGTCGGCTGGGGCCGTGTGGTCGAGGAATCACCGCGGGATCTCACCAGCTTTGTGATCGTGCCGCCTCCGCGGGACGGGCGACCGGCGTTGGCGCTGAGTCGCACCATGGTCGCCGCCGCGGACCGGGAGACCGTGCTCGCTCGGCTGGAGCCACTGGCCGAGATCTCTCCGATGTACGCCCAGGACGTGTTCGTCACGTCCTATGCGGCCGTGATGGACAATGCGAGCGGCGACGCACCGGTTGCCGGCGGTGAACCGGCCTCCCGCAGCGGCCTCCTCCGGCACGTGACCCCGCAGTTTGCCGCGGTAGCCGCCCGTGCGATCCGCAGCGGCGCGATCGGATGGTTCCAGCTCCGCTCGGTCGGCGGTGCCGTCACTGATGTTCCCTCGGACGCTACCGTCTACGCCCACCGCGACGCGAACTTCTCGCTCGTGGTGATGGGCGGTGCCGACGAGGCGGTCGACGAGGCCTGGGCCCAGCTGAGCCCCTTCCTCCATGGCCTCTACATCAGCTTCGAATCCAGCCTCCGGCCGAGCGCCTCACCGAGGCATGGCCCCCACGAACCCTCGCGCGTCTGCGTGAGCTCAAGACCGTCTACGACCTGGAGGGCTTGTTCGGCGAGAACTTCGCCATCACGCCCTCCACGAACCACCCCGAAGGATGCGACCTATGACCGACTACCGCCACGAACTGTGGTTCGGCAGCTTCGTTACCCCCGTCGCCCACCCGCCTCAGGCGCCGGTCGAGTTGGCCCTGACGTCCGAGCGGGCCGGTCTCGACCTCGTCAGCTTCCAGGACCACCCCTACCAGTCGGCGTTCCAGGACACCTGGACCCTGATGTCGTACGTCGCGGCACGCACCGAACGGATTCGAATCAGCGGCAATGTGCTGAGTCTTCCGTTGCGTCCCCCGGCTGTGCTGGCGCGCGCCGCCGCGAGCCTGGATCGGCTCACTGGCGGGCGGGTCGAACTGGGAATCGGCGCGGGTGCGTTCTGGGACGGCATCGTCGCGATGGGAGGCCGCCGGCTCGAACCGGCCCAGGCCGTGCGGGCAGTGGGGGAGGCCGTGAGCGTGATCCGGGGGCTGTGGGCCACCGACGAGTCCGGTCCCCTCCGGATCGAGGGGGAGTTCTACAGCCTGACCGGCGCGAAGCGAGGGCCCGCGCCCGCCCATCGAATTCCGGTCCACATCGGTGCCTACAAGCCGCGCATGCTACGGCTGACCGGCCGGATCGCCGACGGTTGGCTGCCTTCCCTGAGGTACCTGCCCGACGGCCCCGCATCGCTTGGCGCGATGAACGAGCAAATCGACGAGGCCGCCTCCGCCGCCGGCCGCGAGCCCGCAAGCGTCAGCCGCTTGCTCAACCTGAGCGGCCGATTCACTACCGGCGGCGGGCTGTTGGAGGGGAATCCCGGCGACTGGGCTGAACAGATCGCCGACCTCGCCCTGCAGTACGGCGTTTCCGGGTTCATCCTCGCCTCGGACGACCCTGCCGACTTGAACCTCTTTGGCCACGAGGTCGCGCCGCGCGCCCGTGAACTCGTCCAGACCGAACGCGCGGCATGACACGGTTTGCCCCTGGCACTCATGGTGCCGGAGCCCCGATAGTCGCAGCGCAGGTGGAGTTGTTCGGACGCCGCGAGGAGACCACGGTTCTCGACGAGTTTCTCTCACAGGCCCGCGACGGGGCCGGTGGCGCCTGGTGTTGTGGGGCGAGCCGGGTATCGGCAAGTCAGCTCTGCTTCGCTACGTACACGACCGGGCCGAGGACTTCGTCCGGCTGAGCTACTCGGCCACCCGACCCGAGTCGGACCTGGCCTTCGCGGGGCTGCACGGGCTGCTGCGACCGGTGACCGATCGCGTTGAGTCGCTGTCGACGGCCCAGGCCGCTGCTTTGCGTGCTGCGCTCGGGCTGGGCGGTGAGCCGACGAACCGGCTGTTGGTCGGGGCGGCCGTGCTGTCCCTGCTCTGCGGACTCGCCGAGCGGCAGCCCGTGCTCGTCGTGGTGGACGACGGGCAGTGGCTCGACGAGGCCACCGCACTGTGCCTCGGAATCGTTGCTCGACGCGTACGGGCGCATCCCGTGGTGGTCGTGCTCGCCGATCACAGCGATCCCGGCCGTCCGACGGTGGGAAGGTCTGGCCGACGCGCGGGTCGAAGGCCTCACCGACGAGAGTGCGCGGCAGCTCCTGGCCGCCGTGGCCCCGCTCGCCGACGAGGCGGCGGTGCGGATCACGATCGAGGAGGCGGGGGGCAACCCCTTGGCGCTGCGCGAGCTGGTCACGCTCGGGGGTAACCTGGACGACGCCGAGCATCGCCAGGGGAGAGGACGACCACCCGTCGGGCCGCGCCTGCAGCGGGCCTTCCGGGCGGGGATCGAGGCCCTCAGCCCCCTCGGCGCAGCTGTTGATCGTGCTTGCGGCAGCCGAGGAACAGGGCGACCGACTCGCGGTGCAGCGCGCCGGTAGCGGGTCGTGGGCCGATGGCGCCGCCTGGGAGGAAGCGACCAACGCGGGCCTGCCCCACGTGGTGGGCAACCGAGTCGGATTTCGGCACCCCATCGTGAGGAGAGCCGTCTACGAGGGCTGCGGTGCCGCGGCGAGGCGACGGGCTCACCGCGCCTTGGCCGCCACGATGCCGGACGGGGCGGAGGAGCGGGCATGGCACCTCGCCGCCGTGGCCCATGAGCACGACGAGAACGTCGCGACGTTACTCGACACACCGCGGCCCGCTCCCGGCTCCGCGGGGCCGCGGTGACGGCGGCACGAGCGTTGCGGCGGACCGCCGAACTCTCGGCCGCACCGGTCGACGCGTCACAACGACTTGCCGAGGCGGCCAGGGCTTCGTGGGACGCAGGGGCGGCGGCCACGGCGCAGCGCCTGCTTGATGACGCGGAACGGCTGGCCCCAGGCGCTCACGTCGCCTCTCGCAGCCAGCGTTAACGGGGGTCCTCGAGTTCGCCCGAGGCATGCCCGAACTGGCGTATCACTACCTGGCCACCGACATGAACCGAGTCTCGGATCCGGGCACGGCGCTGGAGCTGGGCACGATGGCCATGCGCGTCGCCTGGTCCATCGGACGCGGCGACCTGCGGAACAGAGGCTCGAGCAGCTGCTCGAACTCGACCTCGAGGGCCGGGCCGGATTGCCAGGCCCGCTGGCCTGGTGGAGCGACGACGCATCCGCCGACGCGACATCGGCAGATGCGTCCGACGCCGGCGCGCGGGCCCGCGACCGTGCTGCCGTCGCTTCCGCCGACACCCCTCGGGCTGGCCTGGGGTATCGACAAGCCGATGGGGGATGCGCTGCGCCGTCGAATACCGCACCTGCGGCGGCGTTGGGAGCGCGCTCGCAACGCCGCCGCCCTGGTCCAGACCGCGATGCTCGACACCGTCGCCGGCCGCTGGGCTGAAGCGGAGTCTCGGCCACGGAGGGCCTGCGGCTGGCAGAGGACGCGGGGGGCGACCACGTCGCCTCCCACTGCCGCACCAGCCTGGGTCGGCTCGCCGCCGCGCGTGGTGACGAGCGCGCGGTCGCGGAGGTCACCGCCCGTACCCTGGAGACGTCACTCCCACGGGGCGTTCGCGCGCTGAGCGCGACCGCGTACTGGAGCCGCGGCATGGCGTCGCTGTTCCACGAGCGTCCCGAGGAAGCTCTGGACGCCTTGGTGCGCCTGGCCGAGCCGGGCCATGGCGCGGAGCACCCGACGTTCGCGCTCCTGGCCGCTCTCGACACCGCCGAAGCGGCCGTTCACGTCGGAAGACACCACCTCGCGGAGGAACGGGTACGGGCGCTCGAAGCCTGGGTGCGGCGCACCGGAGCGCCGTGGGCTCGCTCCGCCGCGCACCTCGCTCGCGCGCTCCTCGGAGGCCCCCGTGTTGAGAATTGCCTTCCGTGCGGCGCTCGACGTGCCGGGTGCCCGATCGCACCCTCTGCTCCACGCGCGCGCCCAGTTGTACTACGGCGAGTGGTTGCGACGGGGCCGTCGGCGGATCGATGCGCGCGTCCAGATCGGGGGCGCCATCGAGGTGTTCGACCGGCTCGGGGCCGAGCCGCCGCACAGACGCGCACAGCGCGAGCACGACCTCACCGGACAGCCGGGACGTCGGGGGAGCCCGGACACCAGGGAGGTAAACCGACTCACCGCCCAGGAACAGCGGGTAGCCCAGTTGGCCGCGAAGCAGCTGACGAACCGGGATATCGCCATACAGATGCGGATCAGCCACCGCACCGTGGGCCACCACCTCGGGAACGTGTTCGCCAAGCTCGGCATCAACACGCGGAAGGAGCTGAGCTACACCCACGCTGGTTCCGAGCCGCGGTGAGGGAGAGAGCGTCCAGGTGCTCGGCGAGCCGGAAACTCATGTACTGCGACCCCGCGACGCTCTCCTGAATGTCAACCTCTCCGGACTGGCCTGTTCGGGGTGCTGCCCTGCTCGATCAGGTAAATACGCCGAGTTCGAGGTAGCGGGGGGCCAGGACCTTGATCGCGATACGGGTGGCTGAGACGGGGGCACGGAAGGCGGTCTTGCCCGGCCGCCAGCGGCGCAGCTGTGGATGAGCTGTATCCGCGTCAGGTTGCTTACATGGTCGCGGAGTTCTTCGGATGCCGAGAGGATCTGGCAGCGCAGCATCTGCAGGGCGCCGCGGCGGGCCTTACCGGCGGTGGGGCGGGCGATCCGAAGCACGCGCGAGGACTCCTGTGGAGGAATGGGATGCCTCGCGCAACGGTTGTCCTCTGGCATGAGCGAAGCAGCAGCAGTAGTGGCGGGCGCATACGGAGGCCCCGAGGTCCTGTCGGTGATCGACGTCGCCGTCCCGGAGCCGGAGCCGAATCAGGTGCGCATCGCGGTCCGCGCGGCCGGTGTCAATCCCTTCGACTACAAGGTGTACAGCGGTATGTTCGGTGTCGATCCGGAGAGACTGCCGTGCGGCTCGGTGTCGAAGCGGCCGGCGTGGTGACCGCGGTCGGCGCCGACGCGGTCGGCCCCGCAGGTCCGATTGCAGTGGGTGATGAAGTGATCGCCTATCACGCGCCGGGCGCCTGCGCCGCCGAACTCGTCGTGCCGGTCTCGTCCGTGGTGCCGAAGCCTGTCGCCCTGTCCTGGGAGCAGGCCGGCGGGCTGCTGGCCGCCGGCGTCACCGCCGTACACACTCTCGAGACGATCGGCCTGAGCAACGGCGAGACGGTGCTGATCCACGGTGCCGCGGGAGGCGTCGGACTCGTGGCCGTGCAGCTCGCGGTGGCACGCGGCGCCACTGTTGTGGCCACGGCAAGCCGGGCCAAGCACGACCTGCTGCAGGATCTGGGAGCGATGCCGGTCGTATACGGGCCGGGACTGGCGGACCGGGTACGCGCGATGGCGCCGGAGGGCGTCCACGCGGCCGCCGACCTCGTGGGCACCGACGAGGCGGTGGACGTCTCCGTGGAGCTCGTGCCGGACCGCCTCCGCATCGCCACCATCGCGGGCTACGAGCGCGGGGCTCGCGCTGGAATCAAACTCCTGGGTGGCGTGCCCGGTGGGGACCCCGGCACCGAGCTCCGGGAAGCCGCCCGCCTGCAGCTCACGGAAACCGCGGCGGCCGGCCGACTGCGCATCGTGATCGCGGACGCCTACCCGCTGCGTGAGGCCGCCGCCGCCCACCGCGAGATCAAGGCCGGCCACACCACGGGAAAGATCGTCCTGGTCCCGTAACGCGTCCCCGTCCACACCCTGGAAGCCGGTCTCGAGCGGCCGCCCGCGTAATGACCGATCGATCGACCAGCGGCTGGTCGGCCCCGGGGCGGCCGCGACCAGGAGCCGCCGGGCGTCGTCGTCGGCATCCGCCTGCACGGCCGTACCACTGTCGTCACCGCTTACGGCGCCGAGCAGCAGGTCGGTGAGGAGATCCCAGGTAGCGGGACGATCTTGATGCACGGGGGCGCCGGGACGAGCATGATCGACGAGAGGAATCCGATCAAGCTGCTCAGTGCGGGGTGCGCGCGGTCGAAGTGCGCGCGGCGTCCTTCGGCGGAGTCGCGGTCCGGGACGAGTTGGTACTCGGTCCCCTCGGCGGTGACGTAGTGGCAGCGCTTGAGCCCGGAGGCGCTCATGCTCACTTCGACGGTCCCGCCGTGGACGGGGAAGGCAGCAGGGAGTTTCGACTGTGCGCATTGCCTGCCGTCGAGGTACAGGTGGGCTTTGACCTCGCCGGACGACGGATTCTGCCAGTGCCTGACGTCGACGGCGTAGACCTCTTGCCGGCCGTCTTCGTTCGTCAGACGAAGAGAGAACAGTGTCCGGAAAAGCGACTGCCACCAGCGGAAACGCCTCAGCGCTCGCCCGTCCCCGGGGTGGACCCCGCCGCACGCCCCGACGACGCCGCCACTCCTTGAGCATGTCCCGGTTCCCGTTACTCGCTCGGCTCCGCCGCGCAGGCGAGGTCCTGCGGTGGGCGTTGTCCAGTGGTCAGGAAGGCCGTCACCGCGTCGTTCGCGCACGTGTTGGGGCCGAACGGATAGACGCCGTGCCCGCCCTGGTCGGCCGTCACCATCGTGGCCCGCTTCCCGAACGCGTTCCGCAGCCTCTGGGCGCCGGCCAGCGGTGTCCCCGGGTCGCGTTCGTTCTGCACCATGAGCACGTTCGACGGGCCCCGGTCACCGATGCTCACCGGCGGTTCGACCTGCTTGTCCGGCCAGAACGCGCACGGTCCGATGCTCGCCGTGGACCCGCCCAGCATCGGGTACTTCAGCCGGTCGACCGCGACGTTGCGCTGATACTCCTGGACCGTCCTCGGCCAGCGCGTATCACTGCATATCACTGAAAAGCGGGAGGCCATGCCGTTCTCTATGTTCTCCGGCAACGGCAGTGTGGGCGGCAGCGGCCGGTCGTTCTCGAGCGCTTGCCAGGTGGCGGCCAGCAGGGGCATGGTCGCATCGAAGTAGAGGTACTCGAACGTGAGCCCGCGGAACAACGTCCCGTCGATGCCCTGGACCGGCTTCGCCTCCAACCGCTTGGCGAGGTCGAAGAACTTCGCGGCCACCTGCTCCGGTGTGGTGCCCAGACCGTACTCAGGACGCGCGGCCGCGAACGCCACGAAGTCCGGGAACCGGTCCTCCAGTCCACGGGCGAACAACCGCATGGCCGTGACGTCGTAACCGCCGGGACCCAGGTTGCTGTCGAGCACGACCCGGTCGCCGCGCTCCGGGAACATCGTCGTGTACACCGCACCGAGGTAGGTGCCGTAGGAATGACCGAGGTACGAGAGCTTCGGCTCGCCCAGCGCCGCCCGGATCCGGTCCATGTCGCGCGCGGTGTTCGCGGTGGTGGTGTAAGGCAGCATCCACGCCGTCCGCGAGGTGGCGCACTGCTCAGCGATGGTCCGCGCGTGTCCCGCCTCCCTTGTGACATCGGCCGCGGTGTGCGCGTACGGCGGGAAGCTGCGGCGTGCCTGCTGTTCCGGCGTCAGATCGCAGGTCACCGGCGTGCTGCGGCCGACGCCGCGCGGGTCGAAGCCGATCACGTCGTAGGAGTCCAGCACCTTCTGCGGCAGCCCTGAGCCGGCGAGAACGGCCGGGTAGTCGAGTCCCGTACCGCCGGGGCCGCCTGGATTGGTGAGCAGCACACCGCGGCGCTGCGACGGTTTCTCGCTCGCCAGCCGGGAGATCGCGATCTCGATCTGCCGGCCGTCGGGATTCCGGTAGTCCAGGGGGACTTCGAGCGTCGAGCACTCGAGACGGGGTGAGATGGCCTTGTCCGGGCACGGTCCCCACCGCACGGTGTCCGGCGTCGCCGCCACCGACACTCCCGGAAGCGCGGTCGCCGCCACCGCGGTGGCGGCGAGGGCGAGGGAGAGGGTTCTGCGCATCTGATGTCCTCCTGAAGGGACGTATGGGGACGCCGGAACGAGGGCTCGGAACGCCCGCCGTCAGGTCCTGCCGGCCTGTGGAGGCCGGCCGGACAGTACCTGGCCGCGTGCCGGATCGCGTCAGGCCGTTTCTCGGCAACGGATTTCTCCGGAATCACCGGCCCGCCCGGCGTCCGGTTCCCGGCGGGTGTGTGCCCAGCCACCGAGCATCATCGCGACGAGCGCGATGGATCCGAGGAGAGTCATCCGGCCGGCAAGGCCGCCCGGGACCCAGTCGAAGATGCCCCACAGCAGCTCGGAGTCCCGGTCGAGCAGACCGCGGATCACCGCTGGGGCGGCCAGGGCCGTGATCACCATCCCCACCGCCTCAAGGGCTCCGAAGCCGCCCTCGCGCATCGCGCTTCTCCGTCTCGTGTCCGGTTGTCTCGGCACGTGAACGAGTCTGTCCGTGAGGCGCGGCCTCCACATCAGCCCGACGGCTTGAAAGGCCTTCGACCACAGGCGAGACGGTCATTCGACTTTGGTCCAGGGCGCATCAGCCCCCGGTCCGACTCACCGGACATACGATGTCGCGATAATGACCAGGTGGACACGGACATCGCACCATGGCTCAAGTGGTGGCCGCAGACCTGGCGGCTGGCAGCGGCCGCGGCAGTGGGCATACCGGTCTGGCTCGCCACCGGTGTGCTGCTGAAGTGGCAGGCGGCCGGAACGGGCTCCTGGTTCCTCATCGGTGATCCGCTGGTGGCGCTCGGTTGCTTGACGGCGCTCGTGTGGAGGCGGCGGTTCCCGCTCGCCGTCGCCATGACGGTCGCGATCGCGTCAACCGCGTCGGCACTCGCAACCGGCGCCGCGCTCATGGCGCTCGGTTCGGTCTCCACCCGTCGCCGTCCGGTCGAGATCGGAGTCGTCGGGCTGGCCTACGTGACCGCGTCACAGTTCGCCGTCGGGCTCTACCCGGTCCAGGGCCCGAGTCCGCCCGGCCCGTGGTGGGTCCAGCTCGCGTTCTCGGCACTGACCGCGGGCATCGCGGCGGCCGTGGGCATGGCCATCGGCGCGCGGCGTGTCGAAGTGCGGTCCCTGCGGGACCGGGCGAAGAGCGCGGAACGGGAACAGACCGCACGAGCGGCGCAGGCACGGGCCCTGGAACGCAACCGGATCGCGCGCGAGATGCACGACGTGCTCGCGCACCGGATCTCCCTGGTCGCCATGCAGGCCGGAGTGCTGGACCACCGCGGCGACCTCACAGCCGAGGAGAACCGCGTGCTGGTCCGCTCCATCGCCGACGGCTCCCATCAAGCCCTGGAGGAACTACGGGATGTCCTCGGTGTGCTCCGGGCCGACCCGACCCGCCCGGAACCACCACAGCCCTCCCTCGACCGCATCCCCGAACTGGCAGCCGACGCCCGAGCATCCGGACTGGACGTCACACTCACCACCAGCATGACGGCAGATCCGCCCGACGTCGTAGGGCGAACCTGCTACCGGATCGTCCAAGAAGGACTGACCAACGCCGCCAAACACGCCCCGGGCGCACACATACACATCACCCTCGAAGGAACAGAAGGCGACAAACTGGAGGTCAGCGTCCGCAACTCCCCAGCCATCACAAAAAACGTGCGACCGCCGGCGTCGGGATTTGGCCTGCTCGGCCTCGGCGAACGAATCACCCTCGCCGGCGGAACACTCGACCATCACCCCACACCCGACAACGGATACGTCCTCACCGCACGACTACCCTGGCCGAACCCCACCCACGAAAAGAGAACATGAGTGGACAGCGAGCGGGAGCCGGTGCGCGTCGTCATCGTCGACGACGACCAACTGGTGCGCGTGGTGCTGCGGCTTGTCATCGACGGCGAACCGGACCTGACCGTCGTCGCGGAGGCCGCCGACGGGGACGCCGCGATCACCGTGGTGGACGAGCAGCGGCCGGACGTCGTGGTGATGGACGTGCGGATGCCCGGTCGTGACGGTCTCAGCGCGACCCGGGAAATCCTCACCCTCCGGGCGCCACCCCGGGTACTCATGCTGACCACGTTCGACTCCGATGATCTGGTGCTCGGCGCACTGGACGCAGGAGCACTCGGGTTCGTTTATAAAGACACCCCACCGCCGCGGATTCTCGACGCGGTGCGGACCGTCGCGGCGGGTAACCCCGTACTGTCTCCAGCGGCCACGGCACGAGTGATCGCCGCAGCCACCGGTCCACGGTCCTCCTACGCTCGCGACTCGTCCCGCGAAGCCGCACGGAAACAGCTGGCCGCGCTGACCGAACGAGAACTCGAAACCGCCCGGGCCATCGCGGACGGGCTGGGTAACCCGGAGATCGCCCGGAGGCTGCACATCAGCATCGCGACCGTCAAGGCACACACGGGTAACCTGTTCGCCAAGCTGGCGGTCGAGAACCGGGTACAGATCGCGCTCCTGGTCCGCGACGCGGAGGAATGACGGACCCCGCTCGAGGTGAACCTCGAGCGGATCGCCACGCACCGGCCGGTCACTCCACCGCTCGCCCGGGCGTTCTGTCGGACGCGTGCCAGCCGCCGCTCGTCTCACGGCGGGCGGCGGCCTGTAAGGGCCCGCTGTCCGCCGTCCACCCGTCGGTATAGGGCGGATGAGGTCGAACAGCGGAGAGACGTCGGTCATGAGGCCGACCGGACCGCACGGCGCCGGTCGGCCCACGGCTACCGGGTTGTCCCGCCCCGGTTCCGTCTCGGCGGTCTCGAAGGCCAGTCCTGGGTGCCGTGCCGCCAGGAGTGCCGGAGACCGGCCAGTTGGTCCTGCGCCCCGGCTCGCTCGTACGCCGCCCAGCTCCCGGTGCTCAACTCTCGGGTCTTCGGCGCGGCAATGAGGCGGCCGGGCGGATGCGGCCGTAACTTGCGCGACGGCCGTTTCTCCCCGGCCCAGGGGAACCTCGATGCGGCCGGCCGCTGTCTCCCGGTAGCGCAGGCGCCACCCGTGCTCGTCCCGTACGTCGATGGCGCCGTCGATGCCGTGCTGCAGCATGAACGGCGCACCCGCCTGGCTGTGCACCCGCCCCCATCGGGTCCGGCCGCCCGAGCGGTCCGCGTCCACCAGGAACGCGCCCTGGGTGCGCGGTCCCTGGACGGAGGCGTCCGGCCAGCGCCGGGACGCGGAGGGGAAGACCCGTACCACCCCGCCATGGCTCTGCACGGCCATGTCGAGGACCGACTGAGCCGCCGTCAGCGTACTTTTCGTGGCCGGATTCCCGACCTCGGAAAGATCGTCCTGGTCTCGTAACCCGTCCCCGTCCACACCGTAGTGAGAGACCCCACCCCCGCATTCCCGGACCACGGACACGATCCGTGCGCGCCGGACGCGGAGCGAATGCGGGGACCAGGACGCCCAACACCGTTCGGGGCGTCCGGCTGAGCATGAGTTCCGGCACCAGGACGCACTCCCACTCAGCCTTTAGGAACGGTTGCGAGACTCGGTACGCGTCTCGGAGTCCGTCCCCCGCCCGTCGATGAGATGGCGGGCGTGCCGGAGGCGATCAGGATCGGTCACAGCGGGGCTGCCTCTTGTCGTCCGAGCCGCGTGCCGACACTAGGGCCGGATGCTGGAAGGCTCGCTGAAAACGCTACAAAGGTCCTGGTCCGAACGAATCGGGTGTGCTATCGGCGCATGGCGCGGTCAGTCACCGGCCGCGCGGAGCCGCATGCCCCCCGCGAAGTCGATCCGGGCCAATTCGGCACGGGAGGTGATGCCCAGCTTGGAATAGACCTTGGCCAGGTGGTGGCCGACCGTGCGGGGGCTGATCAGCAGGTGTGCCGCGATCTCCCGATTGGTCAGACCCTTCGCCGCCAGTCGCGCGACCCGCAGTTCCTGCGTGGTCAACCCGGCCTCGTCGGTCCGGCTGGGCACGAGACGGACGCGCGGGCTTTCGGCCAGAGCGAGCTCGGACAGCGCCCGCGCCCGCAGTGGTTTCGCCCCCAGGCGGTCGAAGATCTCGGCTGCTCCGGCAAGCTGGATCCGGGCGTCGGCCCGACGGCGCGCCCGCCGCAGCCACTCCCCGTAGAGCAGCCGGGTACGGGCGTACTCGAACGGATAGTCCGCCGCTCCCGCCACGTCGAGGGCCGCTTGGTACGAAGCCTCTGCTGCCGGGCCGCCAAGCACGAGGGCGCGGAGACGATGGCCGATGGTACGGGCCCACGTCGCACCTGTGCGCTGTGCCCACGTCTCCACCATGGCCACCTGGGGTTCGACGGCGTCGGCGTTGCCCAACTGCACCGCCGACTCGACGGTGTCCATGGCGGCTAACAGTGCACAGGTAGGGTGAGCGGCCTCGTGCTCGGGGTCGGCGAGCGGCATCAGGTGACTCAGTGCGTCCTGTGGACGACTGTCGAACAGCGCCGCGCGGCCGCGGTGCAAGTACGCCGATGCGCTGAGACCTCGCACACCGCGTGGTACCGAGACCTGCAGGATCTGGGTGGTGTGCTCGTCGACGGTGCGGTGATCGCCCCGGGCAGCGGCCAGTGCTCCGAGGGAGACGCGGTTCTGCGTGGCCACGTGATCCGCCCCGACTTCCTCGGCCAGCCGCAGCCCGTCGGCCGCCGCGGTCTCGGCGGCTTCCCACCGACCCGCGGCGATGTCGAGGACTGCGGTCTGGGCGAGCACCAGCGCCAGCGCGGTGAGTTCGTGCCGACGCCGCAGGTGTACGGCCTGCTCGCGCAGCACGTCGAGCAGCGAGCCCTCTATCCCCCAGGCCTGGGCCAGTGGTACGGGTGGCAGCAGCTCCCACGCGGCTGTACCGAGCCGACTGACCGTGCCGCTGGCCATCTCCGGGGTGGTCGGGGTGACCTCGCCGGTCTGGTCGTAGCAGGACCACCAGACCCTCAGCACGGGCAGCAGCTCCGTCAGGGCGGGATCACTGTCGGTGTCCACGGCGAGTAGCCGCTGCAGTGCCTCCTGCTGAAGGTCGGGCCGACCGGCCGACCACGCGGCGCGGACCGCCACCGTGCCGAGTTCCACCGCGCCGCGAGCGCCAGGGACGACAGCCATGTCGCAGACCAGGTAGCGGTGGGCACGCTCAGGCATGCCGTGGGCGAACTCGAGGATCCCGCGCAACCCGCCGCTCAGCCGGGCGACGAGAAGCTCGCCGCCCAGGCGCTCGGCGTCGTCCAGCAGCTGCCGCGCCGCCTCCGCGTCGCCTGCGTCCCATGCGGCGCGGGCGGCAGCAGCCAGGCGGCGCGCAGCCGCGGCCGGTTCGGGGGACAGCTCGGCCGCCCGCCGCAGTGTGCGAGCCGCCATGGGCCCCGCACTACGTTGCAGGCACTGCTCGGCGGCCTGCTCCAGCAACGTGGCGACGTCCTCGTCCACCGTGTCGGCAGCGGCGGCCAGATGCCAGGCCCGTTCCGCGGTGGCATCCCTCGGCAGGGCGACGGCCAACGCCCGGTGCGCGGCCTGCCGGTCCAGGAAGGGAGCGCCGTCGTAGACCGCCGCCCGGATCAGCGGGTGGCGGAACTCCAGCCGGGCCCCGGTGGCACGGATTAGACCGGAGCGAAGGACCTCGTCCCAGGTGGGCGTGTCGACGCCCCAGCCGGCCCCGGCACGGTGCACGACGTGGCGGTCGCCGCGGTCCTCGGCGGCGGCCAGCAGCAGCAACGTCCGGGCCGGCGGCGTCATGGCCATGGCCCGGGAGCCGAACGCCCGCCGCAGCCGTGGCCCGACCGGCGTCAGATCCCCGGATCGCCCGAGCGGCGCGTCGCCATCGGGCTCGTGATCGATGGTGGGCAGCTCGTGCAGCGCCAACGGGTTGCCCCCAGCTGCCCGGACCGTGCGATCGACCAGCGCCTCGTCGGCCCCCGGGGCGGCCGCGACCAGGAGCCGCCGGGCGTCGTCGTCGGCCAGCCCCACGACCTCCAGTGCCGGCAGTCCTTCCCACGGCCCCGAGGCAGGGTCCTCGTGTCCGGTGAGCAGCACCGCGACCGGACCGTTCGCCACTCGCCGGGCGAGGAAGCCCAGGCAGTGCGCGGTCGCCTCGTCGACCCACTGGGCGTCGTCCACCGCGACAAGCACCGGTCGCTCCCGGGCAAGATCGCTCACCAGTGACAACACGGCCGCGCCGATGAGGAATCGGTTGGTCGTGTCCCGGCTCAATCCCAGCGCGCCGCGCAACGCCGCAGCCTGTGGAGCGGCGAGCCTGTCCAGTCGGTCCATCACCGGCCACAGCAGCTCGTGCAGCGCCGCGAATGCGAGCCCTGCTTCCATCCGGGAGCCTCGGCACCGCAGTACCGTCGCGTCGGACGCGGCCTCGACGGCGTGCTCGAGCAGAGCGGTCTTGCCGATACCCGGCTCGCCCCACAGCACGAGCCCGGATCCCGAGCCGTGTGCGGCCCGATCCAGCAACCTGTCGAGGGCCGCGGTCTCGGTGTGCCGTCCGAACAGCTCCATGTCCCACCCCAGAATGCCGTGCCAGGCCGCGGTGGTGCGACCGTTTCGAGGCTAAAGGCCATTCTGCCGCAGTGGCCGACCGATTGAGGGGCCGATCCGGCTGGTACCGGGGCGCCCGACATTCTGTCCCGTCGGTCGTTCGGGCGCCGCTCCGGTCGTGGAACCCAGGAGCTGCCCGTGATCCGTCTGCACGGCCGTACCACTGTCGTCACCATTGACGGCGCCGAGTAGCAGGTCGGTTCGTGAGCCGACCCGCCCGCGTGGTCGCGGCCGGCGTCTGCGCCACCGACCCCGCCACCGAAGCCCTGTGGCTCCTGCACCACGCCGGTGGCCAGGAACACACCTCATCGGCCTCTGCCTGGCCCCGCTGCCGGATGGCAGCGGGGCGCTGCTCGCGGCTACCAGGACTCCGACGACTTGTGGCTGCTGCGGCGCGACCGCGAGACCGGCGAGCTGGTCCGGCTTCCTGGCCACCCTGCCCCCCCGTTCGTCCGCCAACATCCGAGCGGCTCCTATTCGGACCACGTGCCGGTGCAGTGCGAGCCGCGACCGATACGGCGACCGATTCGCGAGCTCGGGCGGCCGACGTAGGTTCGGGCCCGGCTGAAGAAGCCTGGGGCCCACAACCCGATTGGAAGCCATTTCATTTGGTGAGTCTGCGGTGGCGTCGCGGTCGCTGGGTGGACTCGATGCCCCTTGCCAAAAACCGAAGTTGATGCTTCATCATTGCGTCGGTCAATTTTATCGTTGTTGTTTCTTCAGGAGTTCGCATGCGTATCGGATTCTCGCTTCCGCAGTACGGCGCGATGGCTCAAGAGCTCGACAAGCTCGCCGACTTCGCCCGACAGGCCGAGGAACTCGGGGCCGACAGTCTGTGGGTGGGTGACCGCGTGCTGGCCGCGGTGAATCCGAGCGTGGGCTACGGGGGCATGGACACGATTCCGTGGCAGCTGCACGCCATGCTTGACCCGTTCGTGGCGCTGAGTGTTGCCGCGAGCGTCACCGAACGGGCGCTGCTGGGCACCTCCACCCTCATCGCACCCTGGTATCCCCCGCTGCTGCTCGCCCGGTCGCTGACCGGCGTCGATGTGGTGAGCAGGGGACGTCTCATACCCGGCCTCGGCACCGGCTGGTCGCCCGAGGAGTACCAGGGCGTGGGCGTTCCTTGGAAGGAGCGGGGCGCGAGGCTGGACGAGTGTCTGGACGTGCTGGAGGCGGTGTGGACCACCGAGCCCGTCGCGCAACACGACGGCAGGTACTATGCCTTCCCCGCTGCCCACATCGGGCCCAAGCCGGTCCAGCGGCCTCGGCCTCCGGTTTATCTGTCCGGCTTCGCCACGGCCTCCCAACGCCGGGCGGCTCGTCGCGCGGACGGCATACTTCCCGTGGCGCTGCCCGTTCGGGGTTCCGCATTCGACCCTGCGGTCGTGGTCAACCGGCCGCTGCAGCAGGTCCGCCGCATGGCCGAGGCCGAAGATCGCGACCCGGCCGGAATCGACGCCATCCTGAGGATCAACCCCACCTCCGAGTCGACCGTGCCGCAGATCGCGGACATCATCCTCCGTACGGGAGACGAGACCGACGTCGACCATGTCTTCGTGGACTTCGTCTACCTGGCCGACCAGGGCGTGGACCAGGCACTGGAGCTGCTCCGGCAGACACTGGAACTGACACGCTGAAAGCCGCGGCACGGCGCGACCTCGTACCGCTCAGCGTCCCGGAAATCCGCCGGCTGATCGGGCACCTCGTCATCACACCCCGCCACCACGCCAACGAACACCACTTGCACTGGTCACGCGTCCGTAGGCGCAGCCAGGCCAGAGCCCGAGGCGCGTGGGTTGGCCGACTGGCAGACGGACGCGGATCTTCTTCAGCACGGGGACGAACTAAGGGCTGTCCGCAGTCAGGATGAACGACAGAGGGTGGCGCTTGCGGTCGGTAGCGAGGTGGATCTTGTTGGTCAGTCCGCCGCGGGACCTGCCGAGCAAGGCTTCCTTCAGGCGGAGCCTGCGCCGGCGGCGGACGCGTCGGCGTTAGCCTCGATCTTTCTTGACGGGCCGCCGACGGAGTCGGTGGTCCGTTTCGTTGTCGATGGCTGATGCTGGGCAGGTCGAGGTCCCAAGTGTCGTCTCGGGTGGACGCCGGGTTCCACTGCTCCGGACTGGAACGTTCTTTCGTAGGACCAGGAGAATCGCTGGTCAGCCGGGGTTTGGCAGGAGTGCGAGCCGTTCGAGAGCGGTGGTGATTTCGAATGTCCAGGGCCAGTGGCGGGCGAGGCGGAGGATCCGGCGCCGGCCGGTGGTGACGAGTTGTCCGGCAGCGGAGAACAGGCGGAGCCGCAGGCGCCGCGGTTCCCAGAGCCTCGCCTGGCCGGTCAGGGCGAACATGGGCATCCAGGCGAGCAGATCGAGTGCGATCTGGACGATCTCCAGCCAGACCTTGTTCTGCGCGGTGTCGTGCAGGGGCAGGTTGCGCAGGCCGGTCGCCCGGGCGGCCCGGATCCGGTCCTCCGCCCGGGCCCGCAGCCGGTGACGGAGTTCGAGTTCGGCGATCGGACGGTCGGCGGTGTTGGTTGCGAATCAGGTGATGCGCATGCCGTTCGCGTCGGTGATCCTCAACTGGGCCCCGACATGGGGTCGTTCCTTGCGGACGACCGGGCGCATGCCCTGTGGCCAGCCGTCGAGCAGGTTCCCGGTGAGTTCGGCAACCCAGGCCCCGTCACGGACCTCGCCGTCCGGCTCGACGGCCGGGGTCCAGGCCGAGGCCGGGACCTGGAGAACGTACTGGTGGATGGCCTCGGTGATCACCATGCCGACCGAGTAGGACAGCCAGCGCCCGCGTTGGGTGAGCCAGGACACGAACTCAAGGGTCCCGCCCGCGGAATCACAGCGGATCAGATTCCGCCGGCCCCGCCGGTACTTCTTCGGCAGTTGGGCCAGGGCGAGGCGGGTGGCGGTGATGTGGTCGGCGGCCGTGTTCGAGCCCGCGTTGCCGGGGCGGAGGAGGGCCGCGACCGGTTCGCCGGTTCCTTCAGGGCCGTGGTCGACGAACCCTATCAGCGGATGGTGGCCGTAGGTCTTCTTCCAGGTCGGGGCCGCGTCCTGCTTGTCTGAGTGGGCGAGGACCAGCACTCCGTCCAGGTCCACGGTCACCTGCCCGCCGGTATCCGGAGCCCGGTCACCGGCCAATTTCCAGACGTGTCGGCGGACTTCGGAACGTGCGGCGCGGATCGCTGTGAGCGTCTTCTCGCCCGAGGAGGCGAGGGTGTCGATCAAGCGGGAGACCGTCGGATCGGAGGCGACCGACCCGAATATGGCCGGCTCGGACCGCGGCAGGGCGATGTCGGCGAGGCAGTCCCCGCCGAGCGCGACCGCCAGCGCGAGGTCCACGACTACCTTGCCGGCGTCGTGGACGGCCCGGGGCTTGCGCCATGGGGCCAGGGCCGCGGATATGGCCTGGTCAAGGCCACTCTTGCGGACGGTTTCGACCAGCAGGACCGAACCGGCCTGCGAGACCACGGCCCGGCCGTCCCCCTGGACGCGGACGTGGGGATAGGAGCCGGTAGGCTTCTTCACCTGGAAAGTGCCTCTGGATTCAGCGGGAACAAGGACCTAGACAATCCTCATTCTTGCTGGTCAGAGGCCCTTTCTGTTTGTGTGACCGCCTGCCGGACAGCCCGCTTCATGAAAGCGCGAGGCTAGTCATGCCGGGTCCGGAGGCCGGGAACCCCATTGCGGGGCCGATCAAGAAGGTAGTGGGGGGGGAGTTGATGTAGTGGTGGGTGGACTTGACGTAGCGTGGTCTGGGTTTGTCGTTGGGTGTGTTGTGGGTGGTGGGGGTGGTGCCAGGCTTGGTGGTTATGCGCGCTGCTTATATAACTCAGTTC
>NZ_VMNX01000082.1 GCF_009377235.1 Streptomyces acidicola | reverse complement strand
GAAGGTGACGGTGCCGTCGGGGTGGACCAGGGCGGGGCCGAGGTGGCCGGCGCGGGCGATGGTGCACATCCCGGTAACCGGGTCGTAGATGGCGTACAGGCAGGTGGCGCCGGTAATGGTCGGCGCTTCCTTCTCGGTGGTGGCCTGGTCGGCGTCGATATGCGCGACCAACTCGTCGAGGTAGGCCAGCAACTCGTCGGGGGCCAGGTCCAGGGCGGAGAAGTTGTGGACGGCGGTGCGCAGGCGGCCCATCGTGGCCGCGGCGTGCAGGCCGTGGCCGACGACATCGCCGACGACCAGGGCCACCCGGGCCCCCGGCAGGGGGATGACGTCGAACCAGTCCCCGCCCACCCCGGCCTTCGCCGGCAGGTAGCGGTACGCCACCTCGACGGCTGACTGCTCGGGCAGGGAGCGGGGCAGCAGGCTGCGCTGGAGGGTGACGGCGGTGGCGTGCTCGCGGGTGTAGCGGCGGGCGTTGTCGATGCACACCGCGGCACGCGCCGCCAGCTCTTCGGCGAAGGACAGGTCCTCCTCCCCGAATGCCTCGGAGCCCTCGCCGCGCCAGAAGTCGGCCAGCCCCAGCACCACGCCCCGCGCCCGCAGCGGCACACTGATCAGCGAGTGGACGCCGTAGTCCAGGACCCGCCGGGCTCGCTCGGGATCCTGGGCCCGCCAGCCGTCCGCCGCACTCAGATCGGCCTCAAGGACCGCCCGGCCGCCGGCCATGCTCGACGCCATCGGCGAAGTGGGCGCGAATCTGATCACTTCGCCCGCCGAGTGGAGCGGCGAGTCCTGCCGGACGCCTCGGGCAGCCGTGCGGCGCATCTCGGTGCCCCCCTCGGTCGGCTCCCCGCCCCGCACCACCGGCTCTGCCAGCTCGACAGTGACCATGTCGGCGAACCGCAGGGTCCCCACCTCCGCCAACTCCTCGGCAGTGCGCACCACATCCAGCGTGGTGCCGATCCGCATCCCCGCCTCGTACAGCAGCCGCAATCGCTCCCGCGCTCCCTCGGCCCGGCCCGCGAGCGCCCGCAGGTCGGTGGTGTCCCGCAGTGTCACGACGCTGCCCGCAGGTCCGCCCGCACGGTCCGTCGGCCGAGCGTTGACCGCCAGCAGCCGGTCCCCGGCCAGATGGACCTCGTCGGTGGTCGTCCGGCCGGTGGTCAGCAGCCCGGCCGTGCGCCCCTCCAGGCCGAGGCCGGTTACATGATGCCCCTCCGCGTCCGGCGGCAGGTCCAGCAGTCGGCGCGCCTCGTCGTTGGCCAGCAGCAGACGCCCGTCGCCACCGACGATCAGCACCCCCTCCCGTACCGAGTGCAGGACCGCATCGTGGTGCTCGTACATCCGGGTGATCTCGGCGGGGCCCAGGCCGTGGGTCTGGCGCAGCAGCCGTCGGCTGAGCAGCGCCGCTCCGCCCGTGGTGACGGCCACCGCGCCGGCGGCGGCGCCCAGTACGGCCGGCAGCTGCTCTGTGACCCTGTCGGTGACATGCTTGAGCGTCACCCCGGAACCGATCGCGCCGACCACCGAGCCATCGGGTTTCTTGACGGGGACAAAGACACGGATCTGCGGGCCGAGACGGCCCACGGCCTTTCCTTCCACCGTCCGCCCGGCCAACAGGGGAGCCATGTTCGTGGGGGCCTGCGTGCCGATGAGCTCAGGCAAGCTGGAATGGGCGTAGCGGATTCCGTCCCGGTTCAAGACGGATAGGAAGTCCACGCCGGAGCCTTTCGCGGCCTCCTTGACCCTCGGCTGCAGCACTGCGGTGGGATCAGGGGACGCCAGGGCTTCCACGAGCCCCGGAGAGCTGGCAAGGCCCTGAGCGACAGCGAGTGAACGATTGCCGGCTTCGCGGGCGCTCTCGCGCTGGGCAGCCAGCACGAGCATGACGATGGCACCGATGGCAAGCAGTACCACGACCGCCACCTGCAGCACGAACATCTGGCCGACGACACTGCGGACACTCAGAACCGAAGGCGGGCCCTCACGTCGGCTGCGAGCGGAACCGTCCGAGGACCGAGCATCCGAGGTAGGGCTGGATCGGATTCGAAATCCAGACATATGCCTATCTTGCGCTTGTAGGCCCTGGAGTCGATCACATGGGCAGCCACAAGACCGATGCCGGGAGTTGAAACGGGGCGGGAGGCGGGCCGGTGAGAATGGTGCTGCGGCACGGCAGGATGCCGGCTCTGCGGTGTTCCGGACGAGTTCACCGGGCGCAGGAGTACTTGGCGGATTGGGAGACCGGCTCCGGCCAGACCCTGGTGCACCGGCACCGCGCCCTTCCTCCGCGCGCAGCGACCAGCGTACTGCCGCAAGTCCATGATTTGCCCCAGGTGCGGTGTGCTGCAGCCGGGCCCAGATGAACCACCGGGTCGCGCGAGGTCGAAGACCACCTCTCGCGTGGTGGACACGGCCTCCAGGGCGTTGAGGCGACAGGCCTCCGGAGGACGGCGCGACGCCGTGTCACCGTGTCTCCCCGTCGGGCGGGAACGAGCACCGCCGGCACCTGGGGGTGTTGGCCGCGGGAGTTCGATACGGATGCCGCCGGGCGACCAGGTATGGCTCAGACGTGGGGCGGGAGGAGGGGTGTGGAGCGACGGCATCCGGAGTACCTGATCGCCATTGCGGAGCACGGTGCCGCTCGCGATCGAGGCGACCGCCGTCACCACGATCTCCCGCAGGCGGCACCTCTCTGGCCGGGTCTGACCAATGTGTCGGTAGGGCGCCGGGACGGCGGCGCAGACTGCGCACTCCGGGTACAGCACCTGGCAGGCCAGGCGGTGTGCACCACTATCCGGCACGCGTCGTCCCTCTCGGCCACCGCGTCCCGGCATCCCGGCCGCTCTGAGCTCGCCGCGGATGTCCCGTCCACGCGGGCACACCTGCTCGTACGGCTGACGGACGAAGGGTCGCCATCCTGCTGAGCCCGGTGGCAGTTCGACGCTGAACGTGATGATCACAGCATGAATCCCCTGAGGGCGGCCGGACCCACCAGGATTCGCCCGCCCTCACCGCTTGGCGGCGCCTCGTTGGGGAAGTGCCCGCTGGCCCCGCAGACCTTGGCAGGTGCGGGCGTTGACGCTCTCGGTCGCGTTCGTGCGGCCGCGGGACTCATGCGTCCCGGGGCCTCGGTCGGTGGGTGCGCCTGCTGCCCGGGGTCAGCTCGGCGTCAGGATGATCGCCTGGCCGCCCGCGCCGGCCATGGCCACGTCCAGCGTGGTCTCCGGGGTGACCGTCCGGGTGCGGACCACGACCGGGGTCTGGTACGGGCTGCTGCCCGGCGTGCCGTCGGCGTAGACGGTCGCCGTGTAGGCCGTCCCGTCGTCCAGGAACGAGAGCGGGATCGACAGCGTCCGGGCCGCCTCGTTGGTCATCGCCCCCAGGTACCAGGTGGAGCCGTTGCGGCGGGCGACGGCCACGTACTCGCCGATCGAACCGGCCAGGGTCCTGCTCTCGTCCCAGGTCGTGGGGATCGCGTTGAACCAGGGCAGCCCGGGCCAGCCCGCGGTGTTGGCGTACTTGGAGGGCTTGTCGTACCAGAAAAGGAAATTGAGGGGCTGGTAGTACACCGCGGCCATCGCCATCTGGTGGGCGTTGGTCGTCTTGTTGCGCGACTGCCCGTAGCAGATGGTGTAGTCCATCGGACCGCCAATATTGCGGGCGAAGGGCAGCGTCACGTTGTGGGTGGCGGTCGGGAACTGCTCGTTGCCCCGTACGCCTTCCATGCTGAGGTAGTTCGGGTACGTGCGCTCATAGCCGAACGGGCGCACGTTGTCGTGCATGTCGATCAGCAGCTGGTACTTGGCGGCTGTTTCGGCCCAGCCGGTGATCTCGTTGGTCATCGCCTGGGTGCCGTCGTTGATGAAGCCGAGCTTGATACCCGCGACACCCCAGCTCTTGTAGAGGCCGAAGAGTGAGTCCGTGTCGGTCAGCGCGAGCTGGTTGACGTAGAGGAAGACGCCGATGCCCTTCCCGGCGGCGTATGAGATGACGGACGGCAGGTCGATGGCGGTGATCGGGGTCGTGGCCTCGGGGGTGGTCCACTCGGGCCCGTACCAGCCGGTGTCGTACTCGATGTACTGCAGGCCGCGGGCCACGGCGAAGTCGACGCCCGCGAGGCCGGCGGCGGTGGTGAGTTCGCAGCGGAAGACCTTGCCCGGCTTGATCCACGAGGTGTCGGCGAGGGCGTTGACAGGGGCCAGGTTGAGCACCAGTTCGGCGTTGTCGACCAGTTCGGCGTGCGTGGTCCCGATCACCACCGCACGCCAGGGCGTGGCGAACGGGGTCGTGACCGTGGTGGTTTCCGCGGCCTCTCCGGTGCCGCGGGCGGTGTGCTCCATGAGGAAGGCGGCGAGGGTGCCCGGCTGCCCGGAGACCGAACTGAGCATCAGACGCGGGAAGTTCACCCGGGAGGACTCGCAGACGCAGGCGATGAACCCGCCCGCGAGGGTGGCTGTCAGCGGCAGGTCGGTGAGGGGGCCGTTGTCCGTGGTCGGCTTTCCGGTGGGCGGGATCGCGTCGGGGGCGACCGGGTTGTAGGCGTCCTCGTCGCGGGCGCTGTAGACGGTGGTGTTGTCCGGGAAGACGAACGTCGTGAGTTCGTCGGAGATGGTGGCGGTGCCGGTGCCGGTGCCGGTGTCGAGGAGGACGTAGCGTAGAGCGACGCCGCTCTTGTAAGCGCGGATCCGGACGCCGAAGCGTACGCCCGAGGCCGTGTCCTGGAGAGTCCAGCGCTGCTCCTGGTAGTGGTCGGCGACGGTGGCGTTGCGCCCGTACACCGCGGACCAGGTGTCATGGACGGTGCGCCGCTGGTGCCGGGTCACCCTCACATCGCTGCCGAGGACGGTGTCGTCGCTCAGGCGGATGCCGAGGGCCGAGGTGTCGATCACCGTCTTGCCGTTGCGGGTGGCGGACCACGTGAGGGCTCCCTCCACGACCGACATCGTGATGGAGGTGCCGCCCATGCGTGCTGTGGCGGTGGCACTGACCGGGGCGTCCGCCGCGTGGGACGGCCGCGTGGTGCCGAGCCCTACCGCGGCCGTCCCGACGGTGACGGCCGCGCTCTTGAGTATCCCCCGGCGGGACAGTGCCCCCGGGCGGCCGACTCGGTTCGCGATGGGTTCTTCCTGGTGTCCTTCGGTGCTCATCGTGAAGGGACCTCTCCTTCGGTGATCGCATCGATATATCTCTTGGCGGTATCTCTTGGCGCGAGTGGAATTTCGGTAGTAACCGCTTACCGACTTGGCATGCCTACGCCGGAGCCAACGTGGGTTATGCCCGGCCCCGGTCGCTTACGCGGTGTTCGGCCTGGCAACACCGGTCAGAGGTCCGGCACGTCATAGCGGTCGGTGTAGTGCTCGGGCACATGGGTGAATGTGGTGTTGCGGTAGACGGGGTGGGTTTTCAGCAGCATGAGATCGCTGTCGATGTTGTCGAAGCGGCTGTTCAGCACCTGGACGTCCGTGACGATCTTCCAGACACCGCCTCGCTTGTTGTTCACGATGTTCGACCGGTTGATGATCACCCGGCGCGGAGAGTACGCGGGGTCCTCCGTGTACTGGCCGGGGTTGTGGAAGATCTCGCAGATCATCCACAGTGCCGTCGCCCCGGCACCGCTGATGTCGAACCGGTGGAAGAAGATCCGCTCGTCGTCGCTTCCGTCGGCCTGGACGGCGTTGCGAGTGGTGTGCCGGATCTCGGCCCGCTGCACGATCACGTTGGCGGTCGAGGTGTACTTGGCGCCCTTGCCCCTGATCGGCTTGGACATGTCGGCGTCCGACTGGAGGATGTTGTTGTCGAAGAGCCAGTAGACGTTGTGGAAAAGGCTGTGCCGCTCGCCGTTGTACATGGACGTCAGGCGGTCCGTGATGATGTCGCTGGTCCGCTTCATGTGAATGCCGTGACCGCCGAAGTTCTGCACGGTCAGGTCCTGAAGGGCGATCCGCTGGTGCCGGGCGCTGACGGGGTCGGCGCCCGCGAAGTAGATACCGGTGGGGGCGTCGAGGTCACCCCGGATTCCCTCCAGCGTCATGCCCTTGATGACCACGTCGGTGAGCTGCTTGTCCGTCGTGCCGATGGCGTAGTCCGGCCCCGAGTAGCGCACGACGGTTCTGCCCTGCCCGGCGCCGACCAGTGTCACACGATCACGGAGGTCGAGAGGCGCGTCCAGTTCATGCACCCCCTCGCCGAGTCTGACCACACCGCCGCCGGCCGCGCCGACCTGGTTGACGGCGGCCTGGATCGACTCGCCGGTGCTCACGGCCACCTGGTGGTCAAGGGCCTGACGTGGGTAGGTGACGTGAGTGAAGTCGTCGTCCCATTTCGAGGCGATCAGATCGAGTACTTCCCCCTCGATTTTCACGGGCCTCACGGCCGCGTCCACTTCGGGGGCCTCCTCCCCGGAGCGGGTCTCGTGGGGGATCACCACCCGGAACCGGTCCTTGAGTCTCACCTCACCCTTGGCGATCGTGACGTCGACGAAGACGGTAGCGTCGGGTAGGGAGTCGGCGGGGCGGGTGACGGTGCCGTCGTCCCGCAGGTGCTGCTCGTCCCACGACCACCATGAGATCGACGAACCTCGCCGGCCGCGGTCGGGCATCGGGAGGTCCTCGACCGCGTGGTCCGCGCGCCTGGCGATGGCGCGGGACACGGCGGCCAGATCTGACGCCGCCTCAGCGTGGTCGCGGGCCGTACTCAGGTCCGTCCGGGAGGTCACGACCAGCCGAGGACGCAGGTCTCCGTACGCGCCGGAGTCGGAATAGAACTCCGCGGCCCGACCGCCTGCCGTCTCGTTCCACACGCGCAGGGAGAGGAAGCCGTCTCCCTCGCGCTCCGCGGCCATCGCCGCTGTAACCTCCGCCTGATAGGTGGTGGTTCCGCGCCGCGTCGCGAGAGGGGCTTCGGCCCCCTCGATGGCCGTGACCGCTGGCTTGGTCGCCCCTGTGAGGATGAAGGAGGGATCGGCCCTGCGCGGGTTCAGAGCGTTCCAGTAGTCGTTCGTGAACATGCCGGTGGCCAGTTTGATGTCCTTCCCCTCCGCGGACCGCGGCGTTGTGGTGAGGACCAGCCGGGCCTTCACGACTGCTCCCGGAGCCACCGCGCCGTCGCCGACCTTGAACTGGACGAAGGCTGCCATCGAATCGGGTGCGTCGAGCCCGCCTGCGTTGTTCACCGTAAGGGTGTCGGCCCAGCTGCGGTCCTGGTTGGTCGTGCCCACCGTGTCCGTGTCGATGACGGGGAAAAGCGTCGTCTCGACCGTCCGGCCGCCGACGGCGGCACCGCCGCCCGACTCGTCGTCGTTCGCCGCCGCCGGACTCAGCACGACGGCCATCAGTCCCACAACGGCCAATCCCACTCCGATCGAATGAGCGCACCGTCGTCGGCGTTGTCTCCATAGAGGCATGTCGTTTCTCCTCATCTCGCGGTGAAGACCTTCGAGTAGGCGTTTGCCGACCGGAGCATAGGTGAAGCAAGCGCAAGTCGAACCCGCGGGGAGAATTGCGAAACTTTCGCTGGAACTCAGCGTGAAGAGCCGACCGAGGTCATGGGCATGCGAGGTGTGCCCCGCTTCCTACGCCTCCGTCCGCCCCCGCCCTGGACTCGGGTTTGCACCGCCCTGTCGTGCCGACCGCCCTGTCGCGCGGTCGGCACGACAGGGCGGTGCAGGTGCCGGCAGACCGTTGCAGGATGAGAGTGAATTTCCCGTTCAGTGTCTGTATCGGAACGTTGCGCTGTACCGTACTTCGGCGTCGCGGGAATTCGACGATATGGCGGTACTGACTGGGTTTCCCTGGCGATATGATCGTGGATACGGAAATGGCTGATGCCGCTTTCCTCGGAGTTCGTGATAGTGCCCCGGTCTCGGTTACCGCCTACCGTGATTCCGGGAACGTCGATGCAGGGCGGGTTCCGTGAGCCGGATGGCGCGCCGGCAAGCGGAGGAGACTGTTGGTACGTGTTTGAAATCGAGGGTCGGCCGTTCTCGATAGCCCCTTGCCGACCTGGTCCCCGGGTCGCTCCGGCAAGTTCGTGGCTGCGCTGCGCTGCGCTGGGCCGCGACGGGAGGGTGGGCATTCCCGTCCTCAAGGGCACGGTCCTGCTCGTCGACGGCACCTTGCTTCCCACAGCGACTGCACCATCGCCGAGCGGTCGAACAAGGCGTTCGGGCGCCCCAGTTCCGGCAGGACGTCCGAACTTCCTCTCGCCGGGAAGGACGCCTTCGCCCGCCGGTGACGACGGTCGACTACGACAGCGCGAGCGGCGCCTGCGCGATGGCCGGCCACCTGCTGTCTGCTGGCCGCCGCACAACTGACCACCACGCACGTGCCGTACGAGGAGATGGGCCCTGTCGTGCTCCGGGCCGTCGCCGACCGGGGCGAAGGCGGACCGGGCCGGCGCGGGAGCGCGGACGGCGAGCGCCTGGTGCTGGGCACCCATGTCCTCGCACTTCCCGACGGTTGGCACGCCTCACGGCATCTGTTACGTAAGCGCTTTCGAGAACGCCTTGCCGATCGCGCGCCGCTCGCGCGGCACTGGGGATCGGGCCTTTGCGCCTTTGACCTGCATCCTCGCATCGACATGACGAACAGGCAGGCGGCAACGGCACGCAACGTGGCGAACGGCCGGCCAACAAAGTGCCGTAGGACTCTTGCATGCAGCAGAGTCCGACACCTACGTTGCACAGCAACCGTTTTCTATAGCTTCCGCATGAGCTTCGAGACACGAGTCGACGGCTGCCGCGCTCGCTGTCGCGCCCGACCAAGTCGCTCTTCCTCTTCCGTGATCGTCTACGTTTCTAAGGATGACCGCACGATGAACCCCACAAGCCCCTGGAGAAGGTTCGTCGCAGTCGTGGGCCTCGCACTGGCAGGTCTGATCTCCGCCTGCGGCGGTCCCGGCTCCGACGACAGCAAGTCCGCCGGCCCGGTCACCCTCGACTTCTGGGGCTGGGCGAACGGCCAGGAAGCCGTCGTCAAGGCGTTCAACGCGAGCCACGAGGACGTCAAGCTGAAGTACACCAAGGTCACCGACCAGCTGACCATGCAGAAGCAACTGGCCAACGCCGTCAAGGCAAGGAACGCTCCCTGCCTGTTGCAGAACACCGCCGAGTATGTGACCAACTGGGTGTCCCAGGACGCCCTCGCCGACATCACGAAGTACGTCGAGTCCAGCAAGGACAAGTTCAACGCCGGATCGTGGGCCACCGCGCAGGTGCAGGACAGGGTGTACGGCGTCCCGACCAGCTCGGCACCCCAGTTCACGATCTACCGCACCGACATCTTCCAGAAGTACGGCCTGAAGGCGCCCGAGACCTGGGACGACTTCATCGCCGCGGGCAAGGCGCTGAAGAAGGACGGCATCAAGATCACCAACTATGCCGGCGAGGACCCCAGCACCCTGCAGTTGCTGGCCATGCAGGCCGGCGCGCACTGGTACTCCATCGACGGCGACTCCTGGAAAGTGGACTTTCAGGACCGGGGGACCCTGAAGGCCGCGAAGGTGATTCAGGAGATCATCGACAACGACCTCAACTCCAAGCTGTCCTTCGCCGACTACACGGGCGTCCAGCGCAACTACGACAACGCCGGCACGGTGACCCGGCAGATCTCCACCTGGCAGACGGCCGGCATGGTGCAGAACTTCACCGAGTCCTTCGGCAAGTGGGCGCTCTCGCCGTGGCCGACGTTCGAGGGCGAGGCTGCGAAGACGCCCGCGGGCACCAATCTGACCGGCGGTCTGACGCTGGTGACCAAGCAGTGCAAGTACCAGGAGCAGGCCGCTCAGGCGGCGCTGTGGATGTCGACGAACACCGACGCGGTCAAGATCATGGCGAGCCCGACCACCGGCAATGGCGTCATGCCTGCGCTGGCCGACAGCGACTCCTACGTCGACGGGACGATCTCCCAGAAGCTGCTAGGGGACAACTTCGAGCCGGCCAAGAGGGTCGTGACCGACAGCCTTGGCACCGTCACCACCGACTGGACCTGGGGTCCCAACTCGGCCGCGATGTTCACGGAGCTGCAGAACCAGTGGGCCAAGGTGGTCAGCAAGGAGGAGAAGGTGACGGACCTGCTGGCGCACATGCAGGAGTGGACGGTCAAGGACCTGAAGTCGCGCGGCACCAGCGTCAAGGGCTAGGGCCCTTCTGATGGATCTCCGCGGCGTCCGGCACGCTCGCTCGCCGCTCGCCGCTCGCCGCTCGCCGCTCGCCGCTCGCCGCTCGCCGCTCGCCGCTCGCCGCTCGCCGCTCGCCGCTCGCCGCTCGCCGCTCGCCGCTCGCCGCTCGCCGCTCGCCGCACGGCGCAGGGCGCACGGCGTGAAGGGACAGGTGGCTCCGTCACATGACCCTTCACGCCGCACGCACCGGACGCCGCTCCTTCTTCCACGGAGATCCATCAGAAGGGCCGCGCCGCTGCCAAAGCCCGCCGGCCGATCCGACTGCGGAGAAAGCGGTTTCGATTCCTCTTCAGAGAGGGGCAACCACCCAGCGAGAGCAACACCCGGACCGCGGCCATCATGGCCGCGCCATAGTGGCGTTCGGCGCGCCGACGAGCGGAGCCGGGCGCGGAGCCACCGCGCCCCTTCGGGCCTCGAAATCCCTGACCGGCCGAACAGCGGTCAGGCAGGACCCGATCTGCGGCTGCAAGAAACGGCCGCTCGACGGCACCGCTCTCGCCGAACTGCGCCCGCCGGCCGGGTGAGCGGTTCGCCCATCCAGTGACCCGGACGCCCTCTCCATCACCTGAACCCTCTCGCCTCCATCACCTGAACCCTCCCGCCGGTACCGCAACTTCGCGCCGGTGCCCGGCCACGAGCCGCAATGGCCGCGAACAAGAAGGGACATCGAGTGCCGCAGAACATCGCACGCCGCAGACTGCTGCTCCTCGCCGCAGGAGGCGGACTCGCCCTCGCTCTGCCGCCGCTGACCGGTGCCGCCCACGCGGCGACCGCGGACGCGACGGCCCCCGCCGATCTCACCCACCCGTGGATCTACACGGACGCCTCCGAGAAGGAGGCGCTGATCGACAAGATCACGAACAGTGACTGGGCCAAGGCGTCCGTCGAGCAGCTCAAGGCGGTCATCGGCCCGCTCGCCGACCGGCACCAGAGCGATCCGGAGTGGATCCTGTCCCGAATGTCGATGTACTGGAAGGAGGGGCAGCGCTACACCCAGGTCTACGTCAAGAAGCAGAACTTCGACTACGGCGAGGGCAACGCGCCCGTGCCGACCGTGCGTTTCGACGCGACCCGCGGCTGGAACTCCAACAAGAACCCACCACTGGAGCAGCGCCTCGCGTACAGCGAGGACGGCTCGATGGTCAACCAGGACGGCGTGACCGTCCCGTACCCCGAGACCGGCCACATGATCCGCCTCAACAACGAGGAGATCCTCGGTCTCGCCCAGCGCGCGGCCTTCCTGCACTGGGTGACGGGCGAGGAGAAGTACGCCGCCTTCGCCTCCGGCATCTACTGGCAGTGGCTGATGGGCGTGTACTACATGAAGCCCATGCTGGACCCGACCAAGTCCTTGGGCGGGCCGGGTGGTTACGAGCCGGGCGGTATTTGCGGCTACTACGACTACGAGGTCATCCACGACCCCATGGGCGGGTTGGCCGCAGTCGTCTACGACTTCCTGTACGACTACCTCGACGCCCATCCCCACCCGCACGCCGTGGAGATCGGCAAAGGCCTGAAGGAACTGTCGACGGAGGTCTTCAAGCGTTTCATCGACATCGGTCTGGTACGTGGCATCGCGACAGGCAACTGGAACGTCAACGGCTTCGCCGGCATCGTCCCGGCGATGATGGCCCTGGATCCGGACGACCAGTACGCCGATGGCAAGGGGCGCGACTACTACCTCGCCTTCTACACGACCACCACGACCCAGTACCACACGGCGCTGCCGGACATCCTGACGGAGTACGACAAGGTCACCGGCCTGTGGCACGAGTCTCCCGCGTACTCGTTCGGGACGGTCGGCACACTGCTGGACTTGGCGGCGCCGGTCAGGCGA
This sequence comes from Streptomyces acidicola, assembly GCF_009377235.1. Classification (GTDB taxonomy): domain Bacteria; phylum Actinomycetota; class Actinomycetes; order Streptomycetales; family Streptomycetaceae; genus Streptomyces; species Streptomyces acidicola. The sequence goes on along the minus strand of NZ_VMNX01000082.1, from coordinate 23,606 downwards.
CAGGGCACGGACACCATCGCGGGCAACGACGTCCTCCGCCGCGCGTCCCTCGCGATGGGGCCCTGGCTCGACGCGCGGGGCAACATGGTCGTCTTCGGGGACGGCCGCGGCGGGTCGCCCGGGTACACGGCCTTCGAGCGGCTGCTGACCTACTACACCGCCACCGGGGACACCACAAACGCGGCGCAGGTCGCGGAGGTGCTCTCCAATGCCATGTCGGCCGGCCAGTACAACCGGAACGCCCTGTCCTCCCCTCTGGACATCATCTTCGGCGTCGATCTGCCGACCACCGACGACTCGACGACTGACATACGCACCGCCTACTCCCCGCACCACCGCCACATCACGATGAAGAACCGGAACGACGTGGCGGCCGGCCTCATGACGACCGTGTACGGCGGCTGCAACAGCACCGACCACCTCAACCCCAACGGGCTCGCCATCCAGCTGTACGGCCAGGGCTGGGCGCTGTCGCCGAACTGCAAGTCGTACGAGTCGTACACGAGCGCGGACTACGTCTACAGCAAGGGGCCGGCCGGCGCGAACACCATCGTCCCCGGCTACGCCTACGGTCCGATCACCGTGAACGCGATGGAGCCGGCACCCCCGGCGGACGCCTTCGTCAACACGACGCAGATATCGCAGTACGCGCAGTTCACCGACGTCTCGGCGGACGAGAAACGGCGCCAGGTCGCCATCATCCGAACCTCGGACACCACCGGCTACTACGTCGACGTCTTCCGTTCCGACCAGGCCGACAACGACTACATCCACCACAACCTCGGTCAGGGCCTGACACTCGCGGACGCCCACGGCACCCCACTGGACCTGACCGCGGCGAGTGACCTGGGGACCGCAGCCAACGCCGGCTACAAGTACTTCACCAACCCGGTCAGCGCCGGTCACGACGGCGATCTGCGCGCCACCTGGACCGTCAACGCCTCGGACAGCAGCCCCCGTATCGACATGCGGATGTGGATGCTGGGCAGGGAGGGACGCACGGTGTACCGAGTCGACGGCCCCGGTACCACAGTCAACACCAACGTCACTCCGAACGCCGTCAATCAGAAGCCGCAGACCACGGCGACGCTGATCGTCCGCCAGCAGGGCAACAACGCCGCGACCGCACCCTTCGTGTCCGTCTTCGAACCGGCCACGGACGGCGCCGGAACAGTCCGGGAGGTCACCCGCCTAGCCGAGGGCGGCACGTTCACGGGCTTGCGGGTCCGCAGCGACGGCCCCGGGGAACTGCGCGGCCGTACCGAGTACGTCCTCAGCTCCGCCGGTACCGAGGCGCACTCCCCGCACCGCGACCTCGACTTCACGGGCGCCTTCGGCGTGGTCTGCACCAACGCGGGGAGATTGCGGTATCTCTACCTGGGCAACGGCCGGGATCTGCGCCACCGCTACCACCGCATCACCGCCGACGGCGACGCCGCCGTGGCCGCCGGGCTGGTCCGGGACCGTGACGGGACGCGCTACTCGGCGGACGGCTGGATCCGGATCACGCTGCCCTGCGACGGGCCCGCGCACAGGGCGCGGGTCGCCTACGAGACGAGGGACGGTTTCGTCTTCGCCGAGACGACGGCCACCCCAGCGGACCGAACTGTCATCGGACGCGTCCCGGCCGGATACGACGTGCGGATCAAGGTCGTGACCTCACACCGGCCTTGAGGAACACCTCTCACTGCCATTCGCCGGACAAGCCGTACGACGCATTCCACGGCCCGCGCCCGGACTCCTGTCCGACCCGCCACGGCCCGGCCACCGGTCTTGGCGGTCTCCCCCGAGCGGTCGGCGCCGATCGGACGCACCTGCACCCACTCTGGAAGGACGCCATGCAGACCACGCTCACCTGGGGCCACTCGGCACTCACCGTCGGCTTCGCCGCCGGAGCCGACGGGGCGCTCCGGATCACCCGCCTGGCCCGGCCCGGCGACCCCGAGCAGTCCGGGGGTCCGGACGCCGCCCTTCCTCTCGTCGATATCGCCGTGCTCGGCCGGGGCTATGGCGGGAACAGGCCGCGCTTCCTCCCCTCCGCCCTCGGCGGCCGACTGCGCCACCGCGACCACCGCACCGAGCGCGACGGCGACTGGCACCGGCTCACGGTCGAGCTCCACGACCCGGCGAGCGGCCTGACCGCCGAGCTTGTGCTCTCCTCCCCGGACGGCGTGCCCGTCGTGCGCTCCGAGGTCCGGTTGCGCAACGACGGCCCCAAGACCCTGGTCCTGCGGTCCGTCTCCAGCCTCCTGCTGGGCGGGCTTCCGTCGCCCGACGCACTCGACGTGCACCGCGCGCGCAACGACTGGCTGGCCGAATGCCGCTGGTTCACCGAGCCGCTGCGCCGCCATGTGCCGGACATCAGCCGGGAGATGCACGCACACAACAGCGCCGCCCGTCTGGCGGTGAGCAGCCGCGGCAGCTGGCCCACCGACGGGCATCTGGCCATGGGAGCGCTGTCGGACCGCACCGACGGCCGGACCTGGCTGTGGCAGATCGACTCCACGGTTGCCTGGCGCTGGGACGCCGGCGAGTGCGAAGGCGGTACGTACCTCGCGCTCGGCGGGCCCACCGACGTGGAACACCAGTGGCGTGAACGCCTCGCACCCGGCGAGGAGTTCAGGTCCGAGCCCGCGGCCCTCGCCCTCGGCTCCGGCTTCGACGACGCGATGTCCGCTCTCACCGCGTACCGCCGTGCCGCACGCCGTCCGCACCCCGACCACACCGCGCTGCCCGTCGTCTTCAACGACTTCATGAACACGCTGATGGGTGACCCTACGACCGACAAGCTGCTGCCGCTCATCGACGCGGCGGCCTCGGTCGGCGCCGAGTACTTCTGCATCGACGCGGGCTGGTACGACGACGACGCGCAGGGCTGGTGGGACAGCGTGGGCGAGTGGTTGCCCGCCACGTCGCGCTTTCCCGACGGCGGTCTCGCGGCGGTCCTGGCCCACATCCGCAGCCGGGCCATGGTGCCCGGGCTGTGGCTGGAACCGGAGGTGGTGGGCGTGCGCAGCCCCATCGCGCGATCGCTTCCCGACGAAGCCTTCGTGCACCAGGACGGCATACGGGTCGCCGAGAACGGCCGCCACCATCTGGATCTGCGCCACCCGGCCGCCCGCGCCCATCTGGACGCGGTCGTCGACCGGATCGTCGGCGAGTGGGGCGTCGGCTACCTCAAACTCGACTACAACATCACCGTCTCCCCAGGCGGCCCCCTGCTCGGGCACGGCCGGGCCTGGCTGGACTGGCTGTCGTCCCTGCACGAGCGCTACCCGGGCCTCGTGATCGAGAACTGCGCGTCCGGCGGCATGCGGATGGAAGGCGCCTCGCACACCGTCACACAGCTGCAGTCCACCAGCGACCAACAGGACTCCCTGCGCTACGCGCCCATCGCGGCCGCCGCACCCGCAGTCGTGCCCCCGGAGCAGGGAGCGGTGTGGGCTTATCCGCAGCCGGATTTCACCGACGAGGAGAGCGCATTCACCCTGGGTAACGCCTTGCTGGGGCGGATCCATCTCTCCGGGTTTCTGGACCGTATGACGCCGGACCAACTGGCGCTGGTACGCCGGGTGTTGGACACGTACAAGGGGCTGCGGCACGATCTCCCGCGGGCCGTTCCCTTCTGGCCCCTCGGTCTGTCGGACTGGACAGACCCGTGGTTGGCGCTGGGGCTGAGGGCGGACGGCGTGACCTACATGTCGGTATGGCGCCGGGACGGCGCCGCCGCCTGCACACTCCCGGTGCAACACCTGGCGGGCCGGGCGGTGCGTACCACCATCCTGCACACATCGTCACCCTCGGCCACCGCGACCTGGCATCCCCACCGCTCGGAGCTCGCCGTGGAGTTCCCATCCACCCCGGCATACCTGCTCGTACGGCTGACGGAGGACGGGTCGCCATCCTGCTGAGCCTGGTGGCAGGCGTAGGTCTGGTGGCGGCCATGGCCGACCGTCGCATGGCGGCGGCATGTGTCGCAAAGCTGATGTGGCTCCAGATAATCAGGGCGACTGTGGTGGCAGTTCCGAGGAAAGCGTAGCCGCGTTTGTCGTAGCGAGTGGCTACGGCCCGGGACTGCTTCAACCTGTTGATCGCTCGCTCGACCGTGTTGCGCTTCTTGTACCGCTCCTCGTCGAAGCCGGGTGGCCGTCCGCCGCGTGAGGCTTTACGCAGGCGGGCGGCCTGGCTGTCGGTCGGTACGGCTCGTCCGCCGCGATGCGGTCGGTGGCGATCAGGGCGCCGTCGAGGATGACGAACCCCGCGCTGTTTGGGCAGACGAGTCGCGGCGTGGCGCCGTTTGAGCAGGTCGTGGTGCCGGCGCAGGTTCGTGTTGGGACCGTGCCAGCAGCAGAAGGTGTCGCGGTTTCTCCATCGGGAGGTGGTGGAGCAGGCCGGTGAGGACAGCCCGGTCGGTGTCCGTCAACGTGACCTTGCCGGCCTGGCGTGGACGTACGGAGCGCAGCCCGCGCTGGTCCTGGCGCTCGGACGCGGACGGGAACGCCACCTGGGGCCCGACCAGCCGCTCCGTGCCGCAGTGGACCCGCCCCGCGCGACCGGCGTGGAGACCCTCGGCCGGCACGGCCACTGACGCGCCGTTCGCAGTCGGTTCTTGGCGTACGCCGTCAGTTTGTCGTTTCGGGGTCTGGGCCTGCTTTCTCCCTTCGTCGGTGTTTCGGTGGTCAGGGTTCTGATCGCGGGGTTGTAGGTCAGCGAGATCGCCTCGCTGCGGAGGTGGGCGATCGCCTGGGAGGTGGTGGGCTGTGCCCAGTCATGGCTCACCGGCGTCGGCCGGTGAAGATCCATGTGGCTGGTGAGGCGGAGGTGCAGGGCCGGCAGATGCGGCAGGACATGCTCCTCGCGCAGACAGGCATGGGGGGCGCGGCCGGGTTGCGGGCGGGTGGCGCTTGTGTGGCCGTGGCGGCACCGGTAGCCGGGGCGGCGGTGACTCCAGTGGGATTCCATGCGGCGGCCGCAGACGCCGCAGCACAGCAGGCCTGCCAGGAGATAGGTGCGGCCTGGTGCGGAGTTTCGGCGGGCGCGGAGGTTCTGGACGGTGATGAAGTCGGCCTCGCCAACCAGCGCGGGGTGCGTGGGGCGCACGTCCTCACCGCTCGATGACGCGACACCAGGGCCGCCGCGCCGATTGGGCCCGGCGGTCCCGCCACACCCTCATTCAATCCTGGAGCTCTGAGGACTGAGATCAGAATGAGGTCTTCAGCCCTCGTCAGCAAGGTCACGAGGGCCTGGTGGATGCCGCCGCGGATCTCCCAGCGGACGCGTAGGCGGCGGAACCAGTGCAGCGGCGCAAGCGTGCCCCCCACCACCCAGCGGTGATCTGGCCGGAGCCGTGCTCGGTGCCGCGCCGGGCAATGACCGGGGTGATCTCGATGTGGAGGACTTGGCCGGGCCAGGCGTGGTTGCGATCGCGTCCACGACGAGTCAGTCGTGCCGGCCGGTGAGCCCGTACCCACCGTGCCGGAGAGCATGCTGGCCATAGCCAGTCAGGAACGCGGTGAGCAATTCGCTGAGTTCACTGTCGGCTCCCGGCTTGGGACGAGCGATGGGGGTCGGTGCGTACGTGCGCGCGCATCCCTTGCAGGCCGAACAGGATGAGAAGCTCCACCACGCCGCCGTCGGCGCTGCCCAGCCAGTGAGGCGAGGACGTGTCGAACTCGGCTGCCTCACCGGGCGGCAGCGTCAGGTCACGATCCCCGATCACGAGTCGCAGGCGTCCGCCCAGCACGTAGAGCCATTCGAAGCCTTCGTGGGTCTGCGGGGTCGGTTCGAGAGGTTCCGGCCGGGCGGGGATGATCATCTTGAACGCGTGCACACCGCCCGGTCGCCGGGACAGGGGCACGAAGGTCATGCCGAACCGGCTGATCGGCTTGAGGTGGATCCGGGGGTCGCCGGTGCGCGGGGCGCCGACGAGGTCGTCCAGCGGAACGTCGTAGATGCGGGCCAGTGGCAGCAGCAGTTCCAGGCTAGGCCGGCGCTGCCCGCTCTCCAGCCGGGACAGGGTGCTCTCCGACACGCCGGTCGTCGACGCGAGGTCGGCGAGGGTGATGCCGCGGTCACGACGCAGCGCACGAAGCCGTGGCCCCACCGCGTCGAGCACGTCGTCGTCCGTCGGGTGATCCATGGGACCCATCTTGCCATTACTGCAAGATTTCGTGCCAGGTCGTGGTGCGCCTGGCAAGACTGAGCGCCCACCGACACAAGGAGTCTTGATGAGCACCACCGATGCGGTCGCCTTCTGGGACCGCGTCTACACGGGCCCGGCCGGCAGCAGGCAACCCGCAGCCCGATGCTTGCCTCACCGAGACGGTAACGGGCCTGCCGCCCGGTGACGCATTGGACCTCGGATGCGGTGACGGCGGCGACGAGCTGTGGCTCGCCCGCCTGGGGTGGCAGGTCACAGCCGCCGACATCTCGGCCGTGGCGGTCGAGCGGCTCGCCGCCCTCGCCCGCTCACGCGGCCAGGGCGACCGCGTCACCACCGTACGGCACGACTTGCGCACGTCCATCCCGTCCAGCGGATTCGACCTGATCTGCACCCACTACTACCTGCGCACCCCCTTCGACCTGGAGCGGGCGACCGTACTGCGCTCGGCCGCGCACACACTGCGCCCGGGCGGGCGGCTGCTGGTCGTCGACCACGGCTCGGTCGCGCCGTGGTCGTGGAACCAGGACCCCGATACCCGGTACCCGAGCCCGCAGGAGTCGCCGCTGGTATCGATCTGGCCCCGGAGACATGGACGGTCGAGCGGGCCGACGCACCCCGCCGGATCGCGACCGGACCAGACGGGCGCACCGCCGAGGTCACCGACCATGTCCTCCTTATCCGCCGCACCGCCTGACACGGTGGCCGGCGCCGCCCTCAACGAAGGAAGGCGACCACTGTTGCCCAGCACCATGCACCGTGACCGCCGCGGCGACATCCCGCCGCCCCGGACCGGAAGCAACGAGACCGAGGCCCTGCGCGGATTCCTCGACTACCTCCGGACCTCGATCGCCGCGAAGGTCGACGGCGTCCCCGAGCCGCAGGTGCGAACAGCCGCGGTGCCGTCGGGCACGAACCTGCTCGGCCTGCTCAACCACCTGACTCTCGTCGAGCGCTCTCCCTCGGGGGCGACGCCACCGACTGGCAGGCGACATTCCAAGCCGCACCAGCGGACAACGTGGCCGATGTCGTCACCCCCTACCGGGACGCGGCCAAGCGCGCGAACGACGTTCTCGACGGGTGCACCGATCTCGGCGCACCGGTCCCCCGACCACGGCCGGACCGCCCCGCTCCCAGCATCCGCTGGGCACTCACCCACATGATCGAGGAGACCGGCCGGCACGCGGGCCACGCCGGCATCCTCCGCGAACTCATCGACGGCACGACCGGCCGCTGACCCACCCTCTCCAGGACGGAAACACATGATCACAGAACCACGGCCGTTGCCACGCCGCTCCCTCCGTTCCGCGCACACGGCGGCAACCGTGATGCTCACCCTCCTGCTTGCGATCGCCACGACAGCCTGTTCCACCCCCGCCTCCACGTCCACGCCGACAGCCGGCGGCGATGTTCCCGCCTACGCCGCCGCCACCCAGGACGATCCCCGGTTCAAAAAGACCTTCCGGCACAAGTTCGCCGACGTCGACGGTGTCCGTATGCACTACGTGAAGGGCGGCAGCGGCACACCGGTCGTGCTGATACACGGTTGGCCACAGACCTGGTACGGCTGGTGGCCGATCATGCCGGAACTCGCCAAGCGCCACACCGTCTACGCCGTCGACCTTCCCGGACTGGGCGACAGCATCGGCTCACCGACCGGCTACGACAAAGCCACGCTGGCGCGGTACGTGCACAAGCTGATCGCCGATCGGCTCGGGGTGCGTGATGCCCGTGTCGTCGGGCACGATTTCGGCGCCGCCGTGGCATTCCAGTACGCCAGCCAATTCCCCGACGACACCGCACGCCTCGGCTACCTCGACCTGCCGCTGCCCGGGCCCGCGGTCGATGCACGTACCTACCGCTCACTGAGTTGGCACATCGCCTTTCACTCCCAGCGACGAGTCCCCGAGGCGGTCGTGGATGATGATGTCCGCGAGTACCTGGCACTGTTCTATCCCCAGGTCTCGTTCGGTGGCACGGCGTTCGGTGGCACCTCCGACCGGTCCCCGTTCACCGGCGCCGAGATCGACGAGTACGCACGAACTTACAGTCGGCCCAAGGTCCTGTCGGGCGGCTTCGAGCTCTACCGCGCCCTCGACAAGGACGTCCGCGACACCGTGGCAGCGGCACCGGTGCGTGTCCCGACCCTGCTCATGACCGCCCAAGGGCAACTCGAAGCGATCCAGGGCACAGTCGCCCCGCGCATGACCAACATCGTGCGGGCGGTGGACGTGCCAAAGGCCGGGCACTGGCTCGTCGAGGAAAACCCTCGGTTCGTCACCGCCGAGCTGTTGCGTTTCCTCGACGGATGACCACGCCACCAAGGCGGCACCGTTCGGCACGGGCCGCGCCATCCACGCATTTGTGTCAGGAGGCTGCTGGACCAGGTACTCCTCGGGGGTGAGATGTTCCCCCAGAGGTATCCGAGAACGGCATGTGCGGCGCGGGCGCGCCACAGCGGCGACATGCCGCTGTTCATGCGGGTCCAGATGTCGGCGAAGGCGGTGACGATCGGTGTGGCATCCGGTGCGGCTCGGACGGGGTGCGAAGGGTCCGCAGGATCATCTCCTGGCAGTCCGCCACCGCTGCTCTACCTGCGCCACAGCCATGCGCATCGGGTCCAGTCCGCCGACAACTGGCTCCGACAGTCGCGTTCCAGCTCTTCTTCAACGATCCGAACCGCGGCATCCTGCTCAATCACGGGGACCGCACAGCAGGCATGGTCCGCGCGGAGGTGGCCGAGCAGATCGCCGAGGTCATGAAGAGTCCGGCGAGCACCCGGTGACCCGCTCTGTCCTCCGGTACGTGAAGCACCGGATCACCCAGCGGCCAGACATAGAGGTGACCTTCCAGGCCGAGTGCCAGACATGCGAGTGGAAGGCGAGGCCCTCGACGGACGGCACCACGGTCGACGTCGAGTGCATGAGCCACACCGGCCGGACAGGACGCCCAGGGCTTCGGAGCACCTGCACATCCTTCGCCATGGTGACCAGGGTAGGTATCGAAGCCGTCTCGGCTCGTTGAACACGGGCGAGGTCCGATTAACGGGATGAACGAAGACTCCGCACGTTAACGATGGGGCGACCGGACATACAGGAGGCCGACTCATGGTGCAGATGCCCGTACCGGAGCATGATGAATCCAAAGGGAGCCGCCGGGAGAGTCGCCCCGTCTCATCAGCTACCGGTCCAAGACCAGCCCGCAGGTGACTGTGGAGTGGCGCATGGTCACATGCTCGAAGGAACAGCGGCTCCGTCTTGCTCGCATCCTCTTCAAGGACCTGCCGCGCTCCGAGGAGCTACCCGTTCGCTGACAGCAGTCCTGCCCTGCAACCAGGAGTTGCGTTGTGCCGGACGGGATGCCTACTGGCGTGTGAACCTTCCCCGAGATGTCCGAACTTGCCCACCTCACTGGCGAGTTCCCTGCGCTGCTGACCCCAGCGGAGGCAACGAAGCCAAGCTCACCGACTGGATCACCACGATCGGCGCCGCCGGTCTGCCCCATCTGCACTCCTTCGCGAACGGCCTCGAACTCGACCGCGCCGCTGCCGACGCCGGACTCACCCTCACGTACCACAACGGCCGTACCGAGGGCGTCAACACGCGAACCAAGCGGATCATGAGGCAGATGCACGAGCCGGGTTCCCCCTGCTCCGTCACCGCATCCTCCTCCAGTGATCACTGCACAGCGCTACCACTGATTACGGGACAGAGCCGGTCGTTTGACAGACCCACATTCTCTCGAAGTGGCGGTCATCGGGCGCAGAGCGCACCTTGCTGCCCGATGTGACGTCAGGGGCGGCGTTCCTCGGCGACGAGGGCGAGTACTCGCCCTCGCTCGTCGCGGCCCCAGGTTTCTTTGGTGGCGAGAATTCCGACGAGGCCGATCACGGCGGCGCCGAGGTAGAGCAGGGCGGCGCCGGGCCAGCCAAAGGTGCCCACCAGGGCTGCGGCGAGCAGAGGCGCGAAGCCGCCGATGGCTGCGGCGACTTGATAGCCGAGCGAGGCTCCCGAGGTGCGGGTGGCGGTGCGGAACTGCTCGGTGAGCAGGGCCCCCTGTGTCCCGGTGAGCGAGGCGTGGATGAGCCCGATTCCGATGATGAATACGGTCACGATCAGTGCTGGATGGGCGGTGTTGGTGAGCAGGTACATCGGGAAGGCGAAGAGGATCGCTGCCGTGCAGCCCGTGATGTAGATGGGGCGGCGTCCGATGCGGTCGGTGAGCGCGCCGGCGAGGAAGGTGACCGCGATGGCCAGGATGCTGGCGGCCGTGATGGCGCCGAGAGCGACCGGTCGCAGATCGGGGTTGCGTTCGGTGATGTAGTTGAGTAGGTAGGTTGCGGTGGAGTAGTAGGCGAAGGATTCGACGACGCGCAGGGCGATCACACGCAGGATGCTCCGCCAGTCGTCGCGGAGGGTCGCAAGGAGGGGGTTCTTCTCGGTCTTTCCACTGGCCTGGGCTTCCTTGAACTCAGGAGATTCGGAGAGCCGGGAGCGCACAATCAGCGCGACGATGACGAGGACGGCGCTGAGCAGGAAGGGTGTTCGCCACTGCCAGTCGCCGTCGAGTGTGGCGCTCCAGGCGAATACGCCGCTGGCGAGTGCGATGCCCAGGGGGTTGCCGGACTGGGGGATGGCGGCGAACATACCGCGGCGGTGCCACGGGGCGTGTTCGTAGGCCATGGTGATCGCCCCGCCCCATTCGGCGCCGAACGCCAGGCCCTGGATCATGCGGATCGCTACGAGCAGGATCGGTGCGAGTACACCGGCCTGCTCGTAGGTCGGCAGCACGCCGATGAGGAATGTGGCGGCGCCCATGACGACCATGGCGGCGACCAGGACGGGCTTGCGGCCGAGCTTGTCGGCGAAGTAGCCGCCGATCGCGCCGCCGAGCGGGCGCATGACGAAGCCGACCGCGAGAGTGGCGAACGACAGGAGTGTGCCGACGAACCGGTCGTTTTCGGGGAAGAAGACGGCTCCGAAGTAGAGCGCGGACGCGGTTCCGTAAGCGATGAAGTCGTAGTTCTCGACGCTGGTGCCGACGGCTGCGGCGACTGCTGTCTTGACGCGGTCCTTCGTGCCGAGCACGCTTCGCCGTCCGACAACGGTGCTGGTGGACATGAGGATTCTCCTTGCAGGTGGTCTCCGGATCGCGTGTGCCTGATGCGGGAGCCCCGGGCCGGCACGGCAGGGCCGTGGCTCCTTTCCGGTGGTTCCAGGTATGCCGAGGCGACGCACGGCGGCGTCGTACGAAGGGGGCGCGGGCGGGACCTCGCCCGCCGGCGGGGTCAGGCCGGCGGCGGGGTCAGGGTGTCGAGCGCGTTGAGCTTGGTGACTCTGCGGCGGGTGTCCTCGTCGTCGTCGAAGGTGGCGGCGAGGAACTCGCGGACGATGTCGGGCACGAGCGCGTGCGGGACGAGCCAGGCGCCCATGGCGATGGCGTTGGCATCGTCGTGCTCGACCGCTTGATGGGCGGAGTAGGGCTCGTGAGCCAGACCGCAGCGGATGCCGGGCAGTTTGTTCGCGGCCATGATGGCGCCTTGACCGGTGCCGCAGACGAGCACGGCCCGATCTGCGGACCCGGCGAGCACCGGGTCGCAGGTGGCCCGGGTGATGTCGGGAAAGTCGACAGGGTCGGAGTTGTGGGTGCCGCAGTCGATGACCTCGTGGCCGAGATCCTCGATGGCCCGGCGCACGGCGTCTTTGAGCGGGTACCCGGCATGGTCTGCTCCGAGGGCGATTTTCATCGGCTGGTCTTTTCGAAGAGGGCGGGCTCAAGTGCGGCCCGGTGAGGGATGGATGGTGGGACGCCCGGCCGGGTGACGGCAAGCGAGGCGGCGGCGAGCGCGCAGTCGCTGTTCGAAGGGCAGTGTGCGGAGCTGCCGGGCAACCAGTGAGGTGTCGCCTGCAGCCGTGGAGTCGACGGCAGCGACATTGCTCGCGGGTACGTGCCCACACTTGCCGCCACAAACGTGGTAGGCCGCGCCGGCGGAGCCGAGCGTGCGGACGACGTCGGCGCCGAGTTCTGGGAGTTCAGCAAGACGGGGCCTGGAGATCCTGGTCGGGGATGCCCGGTAACGCGGCGGCGGCCGTGTGGTCCCGCTCGTTGACGACGAGCAGGTCACGGTCGGCGACGATGCCGCCTGGACGCAGCACCGCGCAGGTGCGTTGGACATCAGCACCGGCAATCGCGTGGTCGGCGCCGGGCAACACCACGATGCAGTTCCCTGCCACGTCATCGATGGAGACGACAGCCCGCCCCGAGGATGTGTCCTCCTCCAGCCGCGCGCTGGTGGCAATGCCGATGCCGTCGCGAGCGAGGAAATCAAGCAGGACAGCGCCGGGCGCGGCCTCCATGGCACCCGCCATACGCACTGAGGCACCGGCGCGGACTGCGGCGGCGGCCTCATGGGCACCTTTACCGCCCGGAGCCGTCATCGAGGAGTGTGCGCCGATGGTCCTGCCGGGGCCGGGCAGCTGGTCGTGGCGGATGGCTTCGTCCATGTCGATGCTGCCCACAACGGTTGTGCGAGTGCTCATTGGACGCCCCTTCGTGACCGGTCGACGAAGGAAGTGGCGATGCGTCGCCCAGGTGCGCCGCGGCCGGCGAGAAGGTCGACCAGTCCGCGCACGCCGAGTCGGCCGATCGACGACGCGTCGTTGCGAACCGCGCTGATGGGCGGTGATGCGAACTCGAACCAGTCGAGGTCGTCGAAGGAGACGACCTCGATGCGGGCGGCCTGCTCCGCACCGAGCCGCTCGCGCAGCGCGCGGACGGCCCCGAGGGTGGTCAGGCCGTTCGCGCCGAAGACGGCCGTGAAAGGAACGCCCCGGTCGATGACGCGGCACATCGCCTCGGCCGCGCCGCTGGCCAGGAAGTCACCGGCGTCGAGCAGCCTGTCGTCCGTGCTGATCCCGTGCTTCTCACGCCCGGCAAGGTAGGCGGCGCGGCGTTCCGCGCCGGTGGAGATCGTGTCGGGGCCGCCGATGAACGCCACGTCGCGGTGTCCGCGCTGCCGCAGCCAGGCCAGGACATGCCCGACGCCCTCCGCGTTGTCGGTGCCGTACAGCGGGGCGTCAACACCCTCGATCGTACGGTTGAGGAAGACGAGCGGCAGCCCGGAGGCCAGCGTGGCCGCAAGCTGCGGCGAGACCGTGCCCTGCGGGGAGAACAGCAGGCCGTCGATGCGTTGCGAGGCGAAGGTCCGCAGGTATGCGTCAGCTTGTTCAGCGTCCTCGTTCGCGTTGGCCAGCAGCATGGTGTAGCCGTGGTGACGCGCTTCTTGCTCCGCGGCGTGGGCGAGTTCGGAGAAGAACGGGTTGCGGATGTCCGAGACGAGCAGCCCCAGCACGTCGGTACGGGAGCGTCGCAGAGAACGGGCGGGGCCGTTGGCGATGTAGCCCAGCTCGGCCGCGGCGGCGAGGACGCGGGACCGGGAGTCGGGCGAGGTCTGGCTGCTGCCGCTGAGTACCCGGGACGCGGTACCCAGCGAGACCCCGGCCCGTGCCGCGACGTCCTTGATCGTGGCCACCTGCTCCACCTCCTCGTGGAAACGTTTCCATGGCGGGAATGCCTCAAAGGTCGCACACGGAACGCGCAATGAGCAAGACCCATCCGTAGCCTGAAGCGGAAGCCCCGCACGAGCCTGTCGCCACACGATCCCGCTCGGCAGCTCATACGGAGAGGGCGCTCTCGCGCGAACTTAGCGCCGTGGAAGGGGAGTTCGATGCTCTTGTCATCCCCGTGGCTGGCGGAGCCGTCATCGAGGTGCGGGTCATGGCGCCCTCCTACAACCCGGACACCGGCGCCCCCACCTATCCGCCGTGGCCGGGTCGCCCCTGCCCGGGGTGGACCTCACCGGCTACCGGACCTTTCGGGACGCCCGCTTCGGCGGAAGCTTCGAAGGGGACACGCAGATCGGGCTGGGCGTGCGCGCCCGGCTGCCCTTTCGGGTGCTGACGCTCATCGACCGCGTGGTGGTGGACGTCGCGCACTCATGGACCGGCCGCTGACGCCGCTGTCGGCCGATGAGCCTTGCACCGTCGTAGCCGGCAATGGCAAGCCCGGCAGTCCCCTCAGCGAAGAAGCTCAGCCCAAGTGCCGTCGCAGTACCAGGCGTCGATAACTGGTCACGGTTTCACGGGCCGCTACGGCACCTTCTCACTGTTCTCAGGGACGAATGCCCCTGTAAACGGCGGCCTGACGACCCAGCAGTCCTGGGCCCGTGTCGGAGCAGTTCGAGTCGCCGCCGGCACACACCCGCTCGCGTCGGCGCAAGCTGCTGAGAATCCCGCTCGATGTACCTGCCTTTCGGCGCGCAGGGCGCAGGTGTTGTCGGCTGTCGCGACTGTCCCACGGAGGGTGGGTGCGACGGACCCTCCCTGAGCCCCGCCCGCGGCCTTAGCGTCGAGTCATGAACGATGAACAGTTGATCACGGACCTGCACAGCCGGTGGGTGTTCGGCTGGGAGCGCGATGAGGGGGACGCGCCGTTCGACTTCCGGCGCACGTTCGACGGGTTCTACGACTTCAGCTCTCCGGACGTCCGCCTCTACGACGACTTCGACCCCGAGCAGCGTGTGGCGACGACAGCCGCCGGGTACGGCTCGATCTGGGAGCCCGGCTTTCACAGGATGGTCTCCGCGCATCATGCCGTCCATGACGGCCCGCACGTCATCGCGGGCCACGATCTGGCCGCGTCCACCCTGACGTTCGTAGCGCGGATCACCATGCCCGACGTCACCACGGACCTGCGCACCACGACCTCGCTGGTCTGGCGCCGAACGCCGGACGGCTGGCGGATCGTCCGCGAACACAACTCGACCAAGGTTCTGCCCGCGGGGGACCTCGACGGCATGCTGCCGACGCACGAGACTCCCTGACCCCGTGCGCCGGCTCGGGCTCAAGAGGACGGCCGGGCCCGGGCCCGGGGGTCTGCTCGGTGCAGGCCGCGGCCGACCGCAAGAACCCGGCCCTCGATTGAACCGTTGGTGCCGTAGGACCGTTGTTGCTCGCCAGGAAGGTCACAAGGAGACTCGGGCAGGACCGTCCCACACACCGTGACGGAATTGAGGCCGCCTGACGGGTAGACGTTGCTCGACGTGCTGTCCTCGCCCCCGCTAAGCCCTGCGGGCAAAAGGAGTTTCCGTCAAGTGATCGAGGAGTCGTGATGAGTGCGCTGTACGACCAGATCGGAGCGTCCTACGAACCGGTCAAGCTCCTTCCCATCGTGCGGTACGGCGAGCGGCACACACTGGGCCGCCTCCTCGCGGATGTGCGTGCGCGAAATGTGCTGGATATTCCCTGCGGCACTGGATTCTACGCACGCGAGTGCATGCGGCTCGGCGCCAGACAGGTAGTCGGCGTGGACGTCTCCACCGAAATGATTTCCGTGGCCCGCGGCATGGCGGAGCAAGACCAGTACGGGATCGAATATCAGGTGCATGACGCTCTGCGGCTCCCGTTGTTGGGAAAGTTCGACATGTCGATCGCGATCTGGCTGTTCAACTACGCATCGAACGAGTATGACCTGCGAACCATGTTTGAACGCATCACCGAGAACCTGACCGACGACGGATTCATCATCGGCGTCACAATGGACAGTTCGTATCGCGACGGGCTCGACTCGCGAAAGTACGGAGTGTCGCTGAAGTTCCTGGAAGCGGTCGAGGGCGGTCGGAAGTGGTCATGCACACTCCACCCGTCCGGCGGAGACATCACGTTCGAAACCTTCATGCTCGACAAGAAATGCTACGAGCGTGCTGCCGCCGCTGCCGGACTGTCCATCGAATGGATTCCGATCGAGATCAGTCAGGACGGGATCGACGCGTTCGCAACAGGGTTCTGGCAGGGCGCGATTGACAATCCCTTGATGATCGCATTCCGCGCAACTCGGAACTGAACGCGTGGCAAGTCCGGACAACCGGCCAGACATGAGCACGGGATACCGGTGGTTCACCGACCCCGCTGCCAGGCAGATCTACGCGCCCGAGGAGCATCCCTTCCTCACCCGGATGTACGCCTCGGGACCGCGCGAACTCGTCACCCTCCGTGTTCCCGGCTCCCGAGCCGCGCACCTGGCCGACCTGCTGAAAGGCAACTGTCATGCCTGACGAGCTGACTCCTCAGAACATAGTCCAACTCGCCGGCGGCTACTGGGCCGCCAGGACGCTGATGAGTGCCAACGAGCTCAGGGTGTTCACTGCGCTGAGCACCGGGCCGAAGACCAGCGAGAGCAGCTGACCAAGGACGTGAATCTGCACCGACGCGGCGCCAAGGCGCTGCTCGACGTGCTGGTCGGGCTCGGCATGCTCGAGTGCGAGGGGGGCGACCTGTACGGCAACACACCGGAGACCGAAGCTTTTCTGGTCGAAGGCCGCGAGACCTACGTCGGCGGCCTACTCGACCTGATGGGCGGCCAGATGTGGCAGTGCTGGAGTGGCTTCACCGACATGCTGCGTACCGGGCGGCCGCAGTACGCACCGACCGGCACGGACGAGGGGACCGTCTTCGACGTTCACTACGCTGATCCGGATACTCTGACGACCTTCCTCACTGCCATGAGCGGAATCAGCGCGGGGCCGGCACGGGCGCTGGCCGAGGCGTTCCCCTGGGACCGTCACCGTTCGGTGGTCGACATCGGCACCGCGCAGGGACGCCTGCCGGTGGAACTCGCACGCACTCACGCCCATCTCGCCGTCGGCGGGTTCGACCTGCCGACGGTCGGCCCGGCCTTTCAGTCCTACGTCGCCGAGAGCGGTCTGTCCGAACGGATCACGTTCTGTCCCGGCGACTTCTCCACCGACGAGTTGCCGACCGCCGACGTGCTGGTGATGGGCCACTCGCCGCGTACAGCTCGACCTTCGACAACCGCGGCATGACCAGCACCTTCATCACGCGCATCCCGATGCTGCCCTGGCAAGAGACATGGTGACTCCCAAACCCATCTACAAGCGACGTCACCGAGATGCCAGGTACCCCCCATATCCTCGGTACCGGCGTACCCGTCACCGCGGAGGTATCCGATGACCAGCTCAGACACACCGGACCAGCCCGTCCCGCAGGCCGACACGGCCGCAGCCCTGATGGAACGCCTGGCCGAACAGCTCGGTAGCCGGGCCTCGGTGTCAGCCGTTTTCGGCGAACCCGTCACCAGCGACGGAATCATCGTCATTCCGGTCGCCGAAATCGGCTTCGGATTCGCCGGGGGCACGGGCCCCGAAGCCGGAGCCGCCAACCCCGGCGAAGGCGGGGGCGGAGCCGGCGCCCGCCCCCGCGGCTACATCGAGATCAAAGACGGCACCGCCACCTACAAACCCCTCCGAGCCCCCTGGGCCAATGTCGCCATACCGCTCGCTGCCCTCCTGGCAGGAACCGTCGTCCCCCTGCTCGTTCGCCGCCTCGCCAAGCGCCGCCCTCACTGAACAACTGCAACGACGAACCAGACATCAACTCAGGTACCGCCTCTGACAGGTGTGTCGTGTATCGCGAAGGGACCGGAGCCCTTGTTCGCCGGGGCCGTACTCGAACTCGGTCGCCGTCTGGCCGTGGTGATTCCGTCGAAGGACTACCGGCAGAACAAAGTCAAGCCCGATCACGCGGCGGCCTTCGACCGGCTCGTTGAAGCAGTCGAGGAGGTGCTGGTGTTGGACCACGAGACTGCGAACCGCTCGGCGTACGAAGACGCCAACCAAACCATTCTCCGGCGCGCTGATCGGCTTGTCGCGATGTGGAACGGCGAGCCACCATCCGGCAAGGGAGGAGGCACCGGGCACACCGTCTTCGAAGCACGCGAGGCCGGGCTCCCGGTGTACGTCGTGTGGCCAGACGGGGCGTCGTGGCAGGGTTGATCTGCCCCTACCGCGTGGGCCAGATGCCATGCGCACGTGCCGGGGGCCGGGTCATCGAGTGAGCGCCAGGGCGGCGGGGCCGGCGGCCTCCCACCCCTCCTGGGGAGCAGGGACGTGTGCCAGGCGGCGAGCCGGCAGAGGCTGAGTGACGCGATGCTGCACGCCCAACGGAGCAACGCCGACTGCCGCCGCTCCCCTTGAAGGAAGCAGCAGCAGCCACGGCTCCGGAAGGGCATGGCGTCGGTGAGAGGTAACCACGGAGCCGCCACGTCCACCGTGCCCACCCCGGAGCAGTACGGCAAGCAGAACTACGCCAAGCGCATGACGAAGGGCCCCACTGTGCGCGGGCGCCGGGGGGCGTGTGCGGGCGCCGTGCTGCACAACGGCGCCCTGGGGGTCCGAGCATGCTGGTCGAAGGCGTGCCGTGCACCAACCCACGTCGGATGGCGGCGATGTTCCGGAGGTCCTTTAGCCCGGATCTCTGCCGACTGGAATTGAGCCCGATCGGCTCTTCATACCCGACAGTGCGGCAAGGTCGCTCTGTGTGGCGAGCGAGGACCCGCGGTTGTCACCGGTCTCAGACCTGACGGTGAGCCCGGCCTGGGCGGCCGACTCGGACAAGTAAGTCAAGCCTTACTTTTGCAGAAATTAGCCTGCACAGTGGAGGGCCGAGTCGAGAGGAGCTGCTGTTGTCGCAGTTCAATGAGGGTGTCGCAGAACAGGTCGAGATGGAGCAGGCCGACGTGGCCGCCATGTACGGGCTGCTCGATGAGCGCTTGGCGGATGTACGGGCCCAGCTGGCCGTCGTCCTGAGGTCGTCGGCCGACAGCGCGGGGGAGGTGTATGCGCGCGAAGTCGACGCAGAGCGTCTGGCGCGTTGGCTACGCCGGCTGGAGGGAGCCGAGGAGGGGTTGGCGTTCGGCCGGATCGATGGCGCGGACGGAACTGTCCTGCACATCGGACGACTCGGCCTGCACGTGGACGACCGGGACCTGCCGCTGCTCGTCGACTGGCGGGCGGAAGCGGCGCGGTCCTTCTACGCGGCGACGGCCGTCCACCCGATGGGGCTACGGCGGCGGCGTCATCTGCGGGTCGAGGACCGTGCAGTACGTGCGGTGAGCGACGAACTGCTGGACGGATCCGCGCCTGGGGTCGGCGATATCGTCGGCGACGGTCCGTTGACGGAGGCGCTGGAGGCCCAGCGTACGGGGCGGATGCGCGCAGCGGTGGCGACGCTGCAGGCAGAGCAGGACGAGATCGTCCGGTCCGCGCATCGGGGGGTGACGGTGGTGCAGGGCGGCCCCGGTACGGGCAAGACCGTTGTCGCGCTGCACCGGGCGGCGTACGTGCTGTACGCGTTCCCGGGCGCCGCGGCGCGCGGTGTGCTGGTGCTCGGGCCGAACGCGCGGTTCCTCGACTACGTCTCCCGTGTACTGCCCTCGCTCGGGGAGAACGATGTGGTCCTGGCGACGTGCGCGGAGCTGGCCGGAGTAGTGCCCGCAGCCGTGGAGTCGTTTGATGTCGCACAGCTCAAGGGGGACATGGCGTCGGCCGAGGCGCTTGCGGACCTGGTGCGTTCCTGGCAGGCACCGGACGGCGGGTTCGTGGTGCGTGTGGGGCAGGAGCGGGTCCGTCTGAAGGGCGGGGACATCGCGGCAGCACGCCGGGCCGCGGTGGCGAGCGGCCTGGCGCACAACCCCGCGCGGGAGGCGTTCAAGGAGGGCCTGATCGGCATGGTCACCGACGCGATGGAGCGCGGGGCCGTCGAGGCTCTCGAACGCTTGGACGCCGAAATCACTGGAAGTACGGGCCTGGATCTCGATGCCGCGGCCGCGGACGATCTCCGGACTCTCGGCTTCGACGACGCACCGGCCGCGAACCCGGCCGAGGTGTTCGACGCGGACGCCGTCCGTGCGAGCCTCATGGATGACATCGACGCCGACCGTGCGGTGGAGTCCCTCTGGCCTCGGCTGACACCCGAGATGGTCGTACGGGCCCTTCTGGCGGACGTTCGCACGATGGCCCGGTACCTGCCGTCACTCACTGATGACGAACGTTTTCGGCTGATGCGTACTGCCGACGGACCGTGGACCGATGCCGATGTACCGCTGCTGGATGAGGCGGCAGACCTGGTGAACGGCCCGCCGGAGCGGACGTTCGGGCACGTCGTAGTTGACGAGGCCCAGGAGCTCACCGCCATGCAGTGGCGGATGGTGATGCGCCGGTGTCCGGCCAAGTCCATGACGCTCGTGGGCGACTTCGCCCAGGCGGGCCCCGCGACGGCGGCAAACGACTGGTCCCAGGCTCTGGGCCCGCACCTCGGCAGCCGATTCGCTCTGCACACCTTGACCGTCGGATACCGCACGACCCAGGAGATACTGGCAACCACCCACGACCTTCTCGCGCGGATCGCCCCCGGTCAGACGCCAAGCCGATCGATACGCCACGGCGAGCCACCCCGCAGCCTCACCGCGTATCCGCACACGCTCGCCACCACGGTGACCGAGGAACTCCGGGCACAGACCGAAGCACACCCGGGTGAACTCCTCGCCGTGATCTGCGCGGACCACCGGGTCAAGGAGATGGCATCCGCAGGTGTCGCACAGTGGGCGCGCCTCGTGCCGGCCTCCGAGGCCCGCGGCCTGGAGTTCGACGCGAGCGTCGTCGTCGGCCCGCAGGAGATCATCGCGGCCCGCCCCAGCGGCGAGCGTGACCTGTATGTCGCCCTCACGCGTGCCACCAAGAGACTGTGCACAATCGCCGTCCACACGGCGTCGCAGCACGCCTCGTAAGCCCCCTGATGGGCGCTCGGAGCTGGTACATGAATGGGCTGATATGGCGGGCCATCCCAACGCCCCGCTGACGCGGGAAGGGCGTCGCCGGTCATGTGAGCGTGTGGACGCCGGGCGTTCGGTTGCGCACATCGCGGCGGAAGCCGGGATCTCCCGCCGCTGCCTGGCCAAGTGGTACGCCCGCTGGCGCGCTCACGGCGAGAGCGGCCTGCTCGACCACTCCTCCCGACCCGCCACGAGTCCGGTCCGCACCACCGAGGACATCGCAGACTTGGTGGAGGCGCTGCGGCGCGACCCAAGTACGGGCCTGCCCGCCTCGCTGCCGTGCTCTCGTCGGGAACCGTCGACGAGTCCATACGACACCTCCTTGCCATGGCCCGGCACGCGCGCGCCACACACCGCCAGTACGACTGGCGCCGCCTGTCCACCAAGGTGGTCAAGGTCCTCGATGCAACGAACGAAGCCCTCGGCATGAGCTTTCACTGGTCCTTCAGATCCGAGGACCCCCTCGCGAGCGCCATGCAGTTACTCGCGGATCGTAAAGTTGTGCAGGCTGGCCACGGCCCGATGGGGACGCCGGACTGGCCGGCGTCCCGGATCGTTCACCGGCGTGCCGGGGAACCGCTCCCGACCTGTTTGCGCACCCGACCCACCAGCTCGTCGGCGGCCTGCGACCACTGGGGGTACTGGAAGTCAAAGCCTGCCTGGGGAAGTCGGCTCGGGACGACGCGACGGCTCTTCAGCAGCAGTTCGGTGTCGGAACGCAGAGCGAACGCGCCAACCTCGGCCATCCACTTGGTCGCTGGGAGACCTACCGGTACACCCCACGCGGAGCGCAGAGTGCGCATGAATGCGCGCTGCGGCAGGGGGTGGGGAGCCGCGAGGTTCACCGGCCCGGTCATGTCCTCCCGGTCCATCAGGAACTCCACCGCGCGCACGAAGTCGTGTTCGTGGATCCATGACACGTACTGCGCTCCGCCGGCGACCGGGCCGCCGAGACCCAGGCGGGCCAGTCCCAGCAGGACGGCGAAGACCCCGCCGGGGTCCGGACTCATCACCATGGCCGAGCGCAGGGCGACCTTGCGGGTGGCCGGCGTTTCGGCCTGCTGCTGAGCCTGCTCCCAGGCCTTGGCGATATCGACGCTGTACGCCCAGTAGTTCGGTACGTCCGCTTCGGTGCCGCCGATCACGCCGGTGGCCTCGTCGTTGGGGGCGTCGAAGCGGTGCGCATACACCGTGGCGGTGCTCATCTGCAGCCAGACCCGGGGCGGTCGGGCAGCGCCCGCGATCGCGGCGCCCACGACCCGGGTGGAGTCGACCCGGGAGTCCATCATGTCCTGCAGATTGGCCGCCGTGTATCGGCAACTGACACTGCGTCCGGCCAGATTGATCACGACATCGCTGCCGTCGACCGCCGCCGTCCATGGCCCCAGGGTCTTACCGTCCCATTGGACCTCGCGCTCGTGCTTGGGACGTCTGGTGAGAATCACGACCTCGTGGCCGGCGGCGTCGAGTGCGCGCTTCAGGACCGCGCCGACCTGTCCGGTCCCACCAGGAATCACGATCTTCATCGGCTACCCCTCCTTGGTCTCGGGGCGAGCCTAGACCAAAGAGTTGAACGCGTTCGAAACTGGGAGGTGTGATCTGCGATGTGAGCCCACCTCGCAGTCCGGCGCATGGCGCTGGACGTCATCCGAGCTGCCTGGTCAGGACGTTTGTCGTCCGGGAATCGGCGTGCAGGGCCCTGGGTGGCGGTGGGCCTGTCCGGTTTGATCACGTGATGGCGAGGGTGGTCAGGGGCGGGTGGCGTTGCGCGCGTGGTGGCGGAGGGAGGCGGTGATACTGCGGTGCCCTGCGAGACGGAGGGCTCCGATGGCGAGGTTGCGCAGGCCGGCCATGGCCCGAGGGGCGGTGCCGGTGCGCACGCGGGAGGCGTCCTCGGTCCAAGCAGTGTCGCGTACGTGGTGGAGTTGGTTCTCGATGTCCCGGTGCGGGCGGATGCGATGCGCGATTTCGGCGGCGCCTGCCCGCTCGGCCGTGAGGTCGGTGACGGCGTATACGCGCTCGAGGGTGACCGTGCCGGCAGTGATGGTGCGGCGGCGCACGATCTGTACTGCCTGTGCGGCGTGCGGGAAGTCGAGGTCGGCCACGGTGGCGGTCTTGACTCGACGGATCTCGTCGCGGCCGTGCGCGGTTGCGCGGGTCTTGCCCAGCAGGGGCATGTCCCGCCAGGGCAGGCGCTTCAGGCGCTGGTGCGAAAGCGGCTGGTTCGCCTTGACCACGGCGAGGTAGCGGGCTTTCTTGTCCTCCACGAGGAAACTCGCGTGTGCGACCTGGGAGTGCAGGGCGTCGGGGGTGACCACGGTGTCGGCCAGGTCGAGCCCGGCGAACATCGGCCGGAATACGGTGATTTCGTTGGTGTTACCGTCCACCTCACGATGGGCAGTGACCAGGCCGGTGGCGGTCAGCGCGGCGTGCAGGTGGACTTGGGTGCCGTCGGAGCGGCGGGCGCTCCTCATCGTCAAGCCGTCCGCGGCCAGGGAAACGGCGGGGCCGTGTGACCGGGTCCTGACGGGATGACGGGCGGTCGGGGGCGAGCCAGGAGCCGATCGCCGTGTCGAGCGCATCACAGCCGGTCAGACCGACTGAACGACGCCACCCTGTTCGGGTCCCGGACCGGTACAAAGTGCTCGACGAACTCCAGCCCCTGCCGAGGCTTGCGGTCGCGGCAGATGCAGGCGATCTCGCGGATGGAGGCGATCAGATCGACGGCGTCGATGCCGAGCCGGAGGCGCAGGCCGCACCC
>NZ_VMNX01000081.1 GCF_009377235.1 Streptomyces acidicola | reverse complement strand
TAAGAGACAGGGGCGGGACGCGGGCGTGGGCGGCGGATATTCCAGGGCGGGGTGTGGGAGAGGATGAAGGCGATCCGGTCGGCGAAGCGCGGTTCCGGCACGGGGATTTCCACGCCAGGGTGGCGAGCGTAGCCGTTGGTGACGGCGCGGGCGACGTAGTTGGCGACGGCGTCGGCTCGGTGAGTGCGGGTGCGGGTGCCGGGTGTGTGGAGATGGCTGAGGACGCGCAGCACTGTGGCGAGGGTGGCGTCGAACCGGATCTGATGGGTGGTCGGGCATCCGCCGGTGAGGCTGAGGGGTTCGGAGTCGGTGGGGGTGTCGAAGCCGGCTTGGTTGTGCCAGAAGGCGGCGGCGTGTTCCTCGCCCCTGGAAAGGTGATGCAGGTACAGGCAATAGGAGGCGGCGACGTCGCCGGCACCAGCGGCGTATTGCCACCAGAAACGGGCGCCTTCGTCGGTGTCGGCGAGTTGGAGGGCACATCCCAGGACCCAGGCGCTGCGTGGTTCGGGTAGTTGTTCGGTGACGAATTCCAGGGTGTCAGGGGTGGAGGAGGCCACGACGGCTTCGCACAGGATTTGCAGCCGGGCTGCGGCGGCAGCGTCGGCGGGGTCATCGTCGACGAGGGCTGCGCCGTCGGGTGCGAGGACGGGGTAGACGCAGTCTTCGTAGGGGACGGTGTCGGTGGGCACGCGGGGGCTGTTGCGTAGCAAGGCGCGGGCCAGGAGCTGGTCGATGGCGGTCATAGCAGGGTGTCACTCCAGGGAGTTCTACGAACGGTGGAGCATGCTTTCGAGGGCGGCGCGAGCATGGTGGTCGATGGCGTGGGCGATGGCCGGGGTCAGGCCGAGAATGTCGGGGATGGTGTCAGGGTTCATGCCGCACAGGTAGCGCAGCACGGTGACGTCCATCTCGCGGTGCGGCAGGCGGGCGATGGCGTCGAAGAGGTTGATCAGGTCGCTGAGGCCGGTGAATCCGGTCTCCGGGTCAGCGTTCTGGGCGCCTGTGGCGGAGAAGGCGGCGGCGCGCAGGTCGGGGTGGCCGTCGCGATGACGGTCGACTCGGGCCATGACGCGGGAGCGCAGAAGGCGCCAGGCGTAGCGGCGGATGTCGGGGCTGTTGGCGGCGTCGGTCCAGCACAGCCAGAGGATGTCGAAGGTTTCCGAGACGACCCAGCGGGCCCGGTGGTCGGTCAGGAGAAAAGCGCGGGCGTACTCGGCGTAGGGGGCGCGCATTGCCTCGCTGAAGCCTTGGTGCGCTATGGGCTGGGCTTCCGGCTCCAGGAGGACCTGCTGTATGCAGTGATGTATCCAGTTGGGCTCTTTGTGTGCCTCTCGGGCCGCCGCGGTCCACAGGCGGCGTGTGGGCTGGACGGGCAGTCCCAGGGCGCGGACCACGCTGAAGGTGATCTCCCAGGCGGGGTAGTAGCCGTTGCCGCGCAGCAGTTCGCTGATGCGGGTCTTGGAGTAGCCGGAGCGGTCGACGAGGTCGTTGAGGGTCAGGCCGCTGGCGAACAGGGTGCTGCGGACGGGCTCCAGCCAGGCGCGGTGGGTGACGCCGGCGGTCTCGGAGATGGGGGCCGGTTTCCGGCCGCGCTTGGGTCCGGGTTCTGAGGGAGGGTGCTGCTCAGGCAGCGAGAACGGCCCCGTCATCGGCGCGCTTCCTCCCGTCCGCCGTCGCCGATCGGCGGGTCGGTCGCCGGGCGGGGCCCGTCGGGGGCGGTCAGGGCCTGGACGATCTGTTGCACGAGCAGGCCCAGAGAGGGCAACAGTGCGGCAGCCGCCGCGACTTGGCCCAGCACGGTCATGACCGTGCTCCATGTGAGGACCGCTACCAGAACGGCAACGGTCACCACCTTCTTACTCGACATTGCACGTCTTCTTCTCTGCCGGGTTGGGAAACATCCCTGCCGACGCCGGTGCTGAAGCGCCGTCAGCGGGGTGCCCCAGCATGACCCGCCCTGCACTCGCGATGCCATGTGATCATGGAGGTACGGAACAATGCTTCCGTGACAGCGGGTCACTCCCCCCTCTGTAGCGCGCGGCCGCAAATGAGCCCGGGTTCAACACTTTTGGGCGCCAACAGTCCTTTCTGCTTGCGTCCCGCCGCCCATCCCCCACCATGGACTGAAGAGGCGCCACTCGACGCCGTACCTTCCTGCCGGAAGGCCGTGCGGCCCCCTGTGCTGAAGAACAACCAAGAGGGGGCCGCACACTTCGCAGCCCAAAAAGGAGTCGGAAACTCCTGATGGGCAACCCCCAGGCGACCGCGGCCTCAAACCTCGGATCGTCCGGCGGCGCAGTCAGCTCAACAGGCCACGGATCATTCCGCGCAGCCAGCCTCCCGGGCCCCTCCGCCGCGGCACCGTCCCGGCGCACCTGTTCGCCTACCAACTCGCCCACGGCGTGATCAGCAGACCTGGCTGGTCCGAGGTCCAGGATCCCGTCGTCTGCCACACATGCGACTTCCACGGCTGCTCCAACCCCACTCACCTTCGACTGGGCACCGCCGCCGAAACCCGAGCCGAATGGCAACTGCGACGCCGCAACCCCCACGGGAGGCACACGCCCCATCGCGGAAGCGGTTCGGACCGGATTGCAAGCTGGTGAACTCCCAGACCTCATTGACAAACGCATTCTGGCCGCCGAGGAAACAGGCCTCCCCCTCACCCTTTGGCCGATCTCCACGGCGACGCGTCGCACAGGGCTGAGCCTGCGGCCCGAGCAGCGGTTGGTCCACCCAGAACGTAGACCGAACTCGATCGGAACGGACGCCTTCCTGGCTGGTCGGTTGGCGGCGGGGTTGTGGTTGTGTGGGGTGTCACGGTGATGAGGGGTGGAGGCTGGTAGTGGGGCAGGGTTCGACGACGGGGGTGCCGTCGGCTTCTACCCAGGCGTGTGCGGTGAAGGGGATGACGCGGACTCCGGCGTGCCCACCGACCCGGGCGCGCTGCCCTCACAAGTCCGGCTCCTTGAACTGCGAACGGCACACCTGGCTGGCGCTTACCGGGATCCCGGCCGGTCAGGGCATCTGCGGAATGGTCATTCGTCTGGGTGTTGATTGAGCTATAAGCGGCCTTTGTTGCGCTGAATGAGGGATGTGCCCTCTAACGTGCAGGCGTGACGACTTCGATCAACCCACCTCGTGAGGCAGAGCGGCCGTTCTTGCCCCCGGCCGGCACCGGTACCTGACACACCATGCCCTCCGGCGCCGCAGGTTTCTCGGGGCAGCCCGTCGGCTGACGCCTCCGTCACAGGGAGGCGGATCCAGCCCTTCCTGCGGCCGACCAGTCCAACCCCGCGCGTCAAGCCAGGACGGCTCTGCGATCAGCCCGCGACGGCACTAAGCAACCCCCAGGAGATCACCATGACTGACAGCGCCCCAGTGACGAGTGACCACGAGCCTGGCTGGCTCATTGACCTGGAACCCGTTGTCGAGCAACTGCTCGACCGGCACCTGCGTACTTCGCAGGAGTGGTTCCCGCATCAGTACGTGCCGTGGGGCCAAGGGCGTGACTTCGACGGCCCGCTTGACGGCATTCCCTGGCAGGACGCCCAGTCGGCACTGTCGCCCACCGCGCGGTCGGTGCTGATGCTCAGCATCCTCACCGAGGATAATCTTCCCTCGTATTTCCAAAGCCTGGAGTCGTTCGGGCGCGCTCCGGCCTGGCGTGAATGGGCGCACCGGTGGGCTGCCGAAGAAGACCGGCACGCCACGGTCATGCGCGCGTACGCCCACGCCGCCCGGGCGCTCGACCCGGTAGTCCTCGAGCGTCTGCGCATGCAGCACATGGCGACGGTGGCACCGGAGCGTCCGACGCAGGAGGAGGGGCTGGCCTATGTGATGGTGCAGGAACTGGCCACCCGGGTGGCCCACCGTGCCACGGCAGCCAACTGCGGCGAGCCTGTCTGCGAGCGTCTCTTCACCCGGGTCGCCCAGGACGAGAACCTCCATATGCTGTTCTATCGTGACCTGTTCCGCGCACTTCTCGACTTCAGGCCAGACGCCGCGATGAACGCCCTGTCGCGCACCGTGCGGCACTTCGCCATGCCGGCGCGGAATCTTCCGGAGGTCACGAGGCTGTCCAACGAGGTGGCTGCCGCAGGCTGGTACGACCTGAAGACCTACCGGGACGACGTTCTCAAGCCCCTCCTGCGATCGCTCGGTGTCATGGACCGCCCGAACCTCAGCTCGTCCGCCGAGCAGGCCAGAGAACGCATTGCCTCGATGATGACGTTTCTGGATCGCACTGTCCGCCGCGTGGAAGATCGCCGGGCGGCTGTGGATGAGGCGCGCACGGACAGCGGAACTCCGGCGGTCTAGCGCCGTGTTCAGCAAGGCGGTTGCCGGCGGCCGGCAGCATGTGCGTCGACTACCCTCGAACGTTGACCGGTTGCCTGCATCGACGTAACGCGTGACGGCGATGATCCTTACTGGTCAGCACCCATGGATGGTAGTCATTCGTCCGGGTGGAGATTGCGCTATAAGCGGCCTTTATTGCGCTGAATGAGGGATGTGCCCTCTAGCGTGCAGGCGTGACGATCTCGATCAACCCACCTTGCGAGGCAGAGTGGCCATTCGTGCCGCCGGACATGAGCGGAATGCGCGTGGCGGTCACGGGGGCCACGGGGTTCGTGGGCCGGCACCTGTGCCGCCGGATCGTTGAGTGCGGTGGCCGAGTGCGGGCACTGGTGCGGCCGCAGTCCGATCGCCGGGTGCTGGACGGCTGTCCGGTCGATTTTGCCGTGGCGGATCTGGTCACAGGCTCGGGGATCGCGGGGGCGGTCTCGGACGCGGATGTGGTGATGCATCTGGCGGCCGCAGTACGGGCCGGATCTGATGCAGGCTTCCGACTGGCCAACGCGGTGGCGACGGGCGTGCTGGCGGGCATGCTGGCGACGTTGGGAACGCCGCCGCGGCTGGTCGTGTGCTCGTCGCTGGCGGCTGCTGGTCCGGTCCTCGGGCAGGGACGGGCGCGGTGTGAGGAGGACCCGCCCTGCCCGGTGTCGTGGTACGGGGCCAGCAAGTTGGCCGGGGAGCGGGAGGCGCGGCGCTTCGCGGATCAGGTGCCGACTGTGATCGTGCGTCCGCCGATCGTGTACGGGTCGGGTGATGTGGCGTTCGTACCGCGTCTGGCTGCGACGGCCCGGTCGCGGGTGGCGGTGCGGCCAGGCCCGCCGGGTGGCGTCTATTCGGTGCTGTACGTGGACGATCTGTGCGACGGGCTGATCGCCGCGGGCTTGCAGGGGCGTACCGCCGGTCCCGATGAGCCCCACAGCGGTGTCTATCACCTGTGCGACGGCGTTGAGTACACCCTTGCTGACCTGGTGCGGACGGCTGGTGCGGTGCTGGGCTGCGGCAGGCCGATGGTGCTGCCCGTGCCGTCGGCTGTGGTGCGGGCGGCCGGTGTGATGAGTGAGGCGGTCGGACGGTTGCGGGGCGGGGTGCCGGTGTTCAACCGGGACAAGGCGCGCGAGGCCGTGGCCGGGTCATGGACCGCCAGTGCGGACCGCGCGTACAGGGATTTCGGGTTCCGGGCCCGGGTGGGGCTCGAGGACGGACTGCGAGAGGCTTTCAAGGAGATGCTTCATGGCTGAGACCACCGAGCTGGCGCCGGCACCTGCGGGCGCGCCGTCGCTCCAGACGGCGGGGAGGGGGCTGGGGCAGCTGGCGGTCGCGGTCATCGGTATGTCCGGGCTGCGCCTGGACCAGCCCGAGCGCCGTGTGCTGCGCGCCTTGGTCTGGGCGTGTGTGGTGGCTGCCGGTTTCTCCGCGGAGCAGCAGTTCCGCGCCGCTGCGGGCAGCAGCGGCGCGGTGCGATGGGCAGCGGTCGGGTACGCGGTGGTGATCGCGGTCCTGTACTACGGCGGCCTGATCGCTGTGCTGGACACGGCGGTTGCCCGCCGTTTCACCCATGCCGTCGGTGAGGCGCGGGCGGTCGGAGGGTTCGACTTCGTGCTGGGGCTGCTGTTCTTGCAGCAAGGCTTGTGCCAGGGGTTGCTGATGGCGGCCTTCCCCGGCCAGTTGCCCGAAGTGGGCGTCGATGGTCTGTGGATCGTGCTGGGCGTGGTGCTGGGCATCGTGGGCTTCGGCACGAAGCTGTGGGCGACCTGGCTGACCGGCCTGAACACCTACTACTGCCGGGACATGTTCCTGGGACGTGCCACCGCGACGGACGGCTACGTCGTCCGCGGCCCCTACCGCTGGCTGCGCAACCCGATGTACGGGGTGGGTAACCTGCACGGCTACGGCGTGGCCCTGTGCTACCGGTCGGTGGCAGGGCTGGTGTGCGTGGCCGTGTTCCAGGTACTGATCTACGTCTTCTACTTCGTGCGGGAGAAGCCGTTCATCGTCCGCACCTACCTCGGCGGCACCGCCGCCTGAAACACGTTGTGGGGCCGCCCCGCTGGCCGGGGCGGCCCCACAACGATTACTCCCCTCTGGTGCGTACCAGGCTGCGGTAGCGCGTCATGGGGTCCGCAGGATGAGTGCGGCGTTGGCTCCGCCGAATCCGCTCGCCGTGGTCAGCACGGTGCGCAGGCGCGCGGACCTGGGGGCCTTGCGGACGATGTCGAGGTCGATGGCGTCGTCTTGATGGTCGAGGTTGGCTGTGGGTGGGATGGCCTGATGCTTGAGGGTCAGCAGGGCGCTGGCGGCCTGGATGGCGGCTGCCGCCCCCAGGGCGTGTCCGAGCGAGCCTTTCAGGGCCGTGACGGGCGGGGGTGCGGTGGAGAAGATGCGGTTCAGGGCGCGTGCTTCGGCGACGTCTCCGGCCGGAGTCGAGGTCGCGTGGGCACTGGCGTGATCGATGTCGGCAGGCGTCATGCGTGCATCGGACAGGGCTGTCCTGACTGCCTGTTGCAGGCCGCCTCCGTCGGGGTGCGGGTTGACAGGATGATGGGCGTCGGCGGAGGCGCCGTAGCCGGCGACGATGCCGTGGAAGGCGGCACCGCGGGCGCGGGCATGGTTGAGGTTCTCGAGCACCAGGACGGCGGCGCCTTCGCCCAGGACGAAGCCGTCGCGGTCACGGTCGAAGGGGCGGGAGGCCCCGGCGGGATCGTGCAAGCGGGTGGACAGTGCCCCCATGCGGGCAAAGCTGATGGCGGTGACAGGGGAGCGGCCGGATTCCGCACCGCCGGCCAGCACGATGTCGCAGGTACCTGAGCGGATGAGGTCACGGGCGACGCCGATGGCGTGACCGCCGGAGGCGCAGGCACTGGTGACGGTGAAATTGGGGCCGCGGTAGTCAAGGTGAGCAGCAATCTCTCCGGCCGCCATGCTGGGCAGGATCCGCGGCAGGAACAATGGGGAAACCAAGTGATGTTCACCGCTTCGGAGACGATCGCAGACTTTCTCCACGCCGGTGAAACTGTCGGAGGCGACTCCCAGGACGACGCCGATGCGCGTGGGGTCTGCCGTCGCTGGTGTGAGGCCGGCATCTGCGGCGGCCTCTTGGGCGGCGGCCAGCGCGAAGTGCGTGAAGGCATCGGTGCGCCGCACCGTCCGCCGCGGTACGTGATGACAGGCGTCGAATTCACGAACGGGGCAGGAGAGGTCCACCGGGAGCCCTGCCAGGAGCGGATCGCGGGCGGAGCTGAAGGACTGTCCTGAACACAGGCCCTGCCAGGTCGCGTTGGCGCCGATACCGGCCGGTGTGATCATTCCGATGCCGGTGACGGCGACATCGCGGGTCACTGCGCCGCCGTGGTGGAGGGGGCGGCCGCAGCGTTCGGGGACTGCTCGGCCAGTGCTTGCACGAGGTCGGCGATGGTGGAGCCCTGCGTGAGGTCCAGGTTGTCCGCCAGGTCGACTCCATGGCGCTCTTCGAGTACGACGGCGAATTCGACCAGGAGCAGGGAGTCCATTTCGATGTCCAGCAGCGTCGTCTGCGGGGTGATCAGTTCCTCGTCCACCCCGGTGACTTCGGCGAGAACCGAGACCAAAGTGTCATAGGTGAGCGGCATGGACAGCCTCCTGTGCAGTATGGGTGAGAGCCGTCAGGCATGAGCACGGCTCGCTGTGTCGCACGCAGCGCGCGTACAGCCGGTGGCGTTTGTGGACGGTGGCGCCGATGGCCACCAGCAGCTTGTTGGCGGCCTGGTTGTCCTCCAGGACCCAGGACACGTCGATCTCGTTCCAGCCGTGTGCGAGGGCGCTGTCCACGGCATCGGCGATCAGGGCGAGCGCAGCTCCTTTGGCACGGCTGTCCTCGGGGACCCCCAGCGCCATCACGCGTCCGCGGGTGATGGCGCGGCGGCCCCGCCACACGCGCCAGGCCCCGATCGGCCAGCCGTAGCGCGTCAGGCTTCCCCGGGCGGGCGCCAGGGCCTGGTTGAAGTCGGGCAGCAGGATGCTGAAACCGACGGGTGTTCCCTCGTGCTCGACGATGCGGGCACCGGTGGGTGCGAGCAGGCGGACCTGCCGAGCCAGGTAAGTGAACTCCGCGTGGGTCGCCGGCGCGAAGCCCCAGTTGTCCTGCCAGCCCGCGTGATACAGCTCCCGCACGAGACCGGACTCACTGCGAAAGCGGCGCCAGTCCACTGACCGCACCGTCAGCCCGCGGCTGCGCAGCAGCACGTCCCCGTAACCGGCCCACGCCGTGAGCTTGCGGCTGGTCGGGGACAGCCGCCACGACAGCAGGTCCTTTACCGGGGTGAAGCCGCCAGCGGTGAACAGGTCCGTGTAGTAGGGAGGGTTGTACGGCATACCAATGCGGGGGGAGTCGTCGAAGCCCTCGACGAGCAGTCCGCACTCGTGGTGCATGTTCGGGTTCATCGGCCCGATCACGGTCTGCACATCCCGCTCCCGCAGCCAGTTCACTGCCTGCTCCCACAGAGAGCGCGCCACGGCCTGGTCGTCAGTGCACTCGAAAAAGCCCACGTGACCCTGGCACTGGCTGGCTGTGCCCTCAGGGCCGATGATGGCCGCGACCCGGCCCACCGGCACCCGACCGCGGCGGGCCAGGAAATAGCCGACGTCGCTCTGGCGCAGGTAGGGATTGCGGCGCCGGTTGAGGAACTGACGCCGTTCCACTTCGAGCGGCGCTACCCAGTACGGGTGGGCCTTGTACAGCTGGTAGGGCAGCTTGATGAAGTCATCCATGTCGGCGCGGCTGCGGACCATCACGATATCGGCAGGGCCGTGCAGGGGCCGGGGAGCGCTCATGAGGCGGGACACGGGACCGGTTCCGCTGCCACACCAGCCGTGTCGCCCGACGGCAGGAACTGGCCCACGACCTCCAGGATGTGGTCGATGTGCGCATCAGTGTGGGCGGCGGTGACGGACAGGCGCAGCCGGGACTGTCCCGGCGGGACGCCCGGCGGCAGGAACGGCGCAACAAACACACCGGCCTCCAGCATCGCCCGCCATGTGTGCAGGCACTGGTCGGCGTCACCGGCCGGGAGTGCCACGATGGGGCTGGCCCAGTTGGGACGGACGTGTCCCAACTCGGCCAGTCCGTCGTGCAGACGGTGCGCCAGGTGTGACAGTACGGCGCGCCGTTCGGACTCGTCGCGGATGATGTGCAGCGCGGCGAGCGCCGCCGCGGCGGTCGGTGGCGGCATGGACGCCGAGTAGACGGCAGCATGCCCGAACACGCGGCAGTGCTCGATGAGTTCACTGCTTCCAGCGATGAATCCCCCGCCGGCACCGAACGCCTTGGAGAAGGTCCCGGTCAGTACGTCGATCTTCTGCTCGCAGCCGAGGTGCTCACCGGCACCGCGCCCCGATGGGCCAAGGACCCCGATGTCGTGAGCCCCGTCGACGATGAGCATGGCCGCATGACGTCCGCCAAGATCGGCGATCTCCGGCAGTACGGCCAGTTCCCCGCCCAGCGAGAACGCTCCCTCGGTGAGGACCACCGGCGACAGCCCCTGGCCGGACGCTTCTTCCAGCAACTGCGCCAGGTGGCGGGGTGTGTTGTGCCGGAACCGGCGGTTCTTGGCGGCTCCGAGCCGCAGCGCATCGACAAGAGAGGCATGGATGTGCCGGTCGGCGATGACCGCCCGGTCCTCGCCGAAGAGGCAGGCCAGAGTGAGATTGGCCTGGAATCCCGTGGCGGCCAGTAGCACCGCCGGCCGCTGCAGGAAGTCGGCGAGTTCCTCCGCCAGTTGCGCGTGAACCGACCAGGTGCCGATCACCAGAGGTGAGCCGGAGCAGGAGGCGCCCAGATCGCGCGCCGCGGCCGCGGCCGCCTCGCGTACGCGTGGATCGGACGCCAGGCCCAGATAGTCACCAGAGGCCGCATTGATCGCCAGCATGCCTTCGACGAGGACCTCTCCCGGAGCCGGCCGCCCGGTGATCCGGCGGAAGAACGGATCACCGCCGGTATCCCGAGCCCTGCCGACGGCAGCCCAGGAAGCCGCCGCTCCACTCACATCTGACATCGCGTACCTGCCCTGTCACAGCGTGCACTCCAAGATCGCGGCAACCGTAGCCCATTGGAGTCATGTGACGACAAACGGTAATTGTGAGTGTCCCCTATCCGGATATCTGACACTCAACGCAAGGACGCACGAGGTCCCTTGACCACATCTGACCAGCGGAAACCATCCCAGCATCGAGGATCTGACGTCGCGCCGGCGCCCGCCCGGCCTCTGCGCGGAGGGCACTCTCTCCCCGCACAGCTATCACCCTTTCGGACCACACCGCAGATCGCCCGCCGATCTCACCCCCATCCGGCAGCCAGACCCTTCCTGAAGGCCGTGGAGACAGTGACCCTCGGGTACCTCGCCCTCGCCGCCACGGCAGTGCTCCTGGGCCGCGAGGCCGTACCTCACGCCGCGTGGCTGACAGGGGCCTACGCGGCGCTGGCCGCCTTCGTCCTCGCCTGCGCCGCGGCACACCGCCACTGGGCATCGCCGGCCCTGGCAAACGTGCGCGCGCTGTACCCGCTGGCCTGCGCGCCACTGCTGTTCTCCGCGTCCGGCCCCCAGTCGCTCGCCCTGCACGGCCGCCTGCTCGACGACACCATGCTGGCCTGGGAACGGCACCTGTTCGGCGCCCACCCCAACCTCCTGCTCGGCGACCTCGCCTCCCGCCCCCTCACCGAGGCCCTCAGTCTCAGCTACAGCTCCTACTACCTGTACTTCGTGCTACCCCCGGCCTACTTCCTCGCCAAAGCCATGCACCAGGCCCTGCAGCGCTACGTCCTCGCCCTGTGCCTCGCTCTCTACCTGTGCTTCCTCGGCTTCATACTGCTTCCCCTCGCCGGCCCCATCGCTTCGCTCGCCCCGGCCTTCACGCCGCACCAGTTGCACGGCTACCTCGCCCAGCCCCTCCAGGCCCAGTTGATGGCAAGCGCCGATCCGCCCGGCACCTGCTTTCCCTCCTCCCACGTCGCCGGCGCCTGGGCAGCGGCACTCTCCGCACGGGCAACCCCCGTACCGCCCCCTGCGAAACGGCTGTTGATCGCGGCCACCGCGCTGCTCACCGTGTCCGTGGTGTACTGCCGCTACCACTACGTCCTCGACGCTGCCGCGGGAATGGCCACCGCCGGACTGGCCCTCGTCCTCGTCAGGCTGCTCATGCTCCGCGACAGCAGCTGACCACTGCACCGCAGCGCCAGTGGGCCTCGGACGCCTTTGCGGAATTCTCGGCCACAACGTCCTGCCCGCGTTGCGGGGCATTCGCCCCTTGCGTGGCAGGTCGGTTGGCCCATGCCGGGACCCACCAGTTGGCGGCGGCCTCGCCGCGGCCGGCATGGGCGATCGTCACGCGCCCCAGGAGGATCCGAATCGGCCGGGCCACAAACGCACCTGATCCAGACCACCTGGACGGCACAAGACGCTTCCGACTACCCGTGCCAGGTGGGACCGTCAGCTTGGAGCGGGCGGCTACGGCCAATGCAACAGAGCCGCAGTCCCAAGGTCTGCATCGGTCAAGATCCGGACCATTCCCGGGCCAGCGGTCCCGGCAAGGTCTTCACGGCTGCCATATCCGCAGGTCAGCAAGTTGCTGCCGTCGTACCACCAGGAGACGAAGAACCTGCCGGTGACCACCCCTCGCCTCTCGGGTTCGGCAGCCGCTCACGCGACCAGGCGCATGACATCTGATCACGCCGTTGACCTGCAACAACGCACCGAACGTGGCGAGAGGAAGGCGAATTCGACCCGGATTCGACCCCGCCCCCTCCCATCGCGGCAATGACCAGCCTTGATCTGCCGCTATACGAATTCTGCCGCTGTACCAGCCATACACAGCGGGAAGTCGCTATAGAGAACGCAATTCAGTGACTTGTTGCAAATCATCGATGCTGTAGCGACACGTGCCGTAGGTGCAGAACAGGAGACGTGGCTGCGCATTCCGCTGGGGTCGGAAGCCGAGGCGTATCCAGATCAACCCTCTGAACAGGCCCTTTACACCGACCCTTCCGTGAGACGGAAGCCGTATTGCGTCCCCGTGACGCCCTTCCCGACGATGTCTCCACCACCCAACGACGGGAGCCGCAGCCATGCCGCACATGACGACATTCGCCAGAAACCAGTGGTACGTCGCCGCCTACTCCCATGAGGTCGGGCGCGAGTTGCTCGGTCGTACGATCCTGGGCGAGCCGCTCGTCCTCTATCGGACCGAGGAGCAGGGGACGCCCGTCGCGCTGCACGACCGGTGTGTGCACCGGCGTTACCCACTGTCGCACAGCGGCCTCGACGGGGACCGGATCGTGTGCGGCTACCACGGCTTCACGTACGACACGACCGGAACCTGTGTGTACGTGCCGGGGCAGAAGCGTGTGCCGCGCACTGCCCGCGTCGCCTCGTACCCCGTCGTCGAGCGGGACTCCCTGATCTGGGTGTGGATCGGCGACCCGGACCTCGCCGACGCGGGGACCATCCCGCGGGCCGAGCACCTCGACTCCCCCGGCCGGGTCACCGTGCGCGGCATGGAGCCCATCGACGCCGACTACGGCCTCCTCGTCGACAACCTCCTCGACCTCTCCCACGAGACCTATCTGCACGGCGGGTACATCGGCACCCCGGAGGTCGCCGAGACGCCGATCAGGACGGAGGTCGACGAGGGCGCGGGGATCGTGCGCGTCAGCCGGCACATGGACGATGCCGAGTGCCCACCGTTCTACGCCAGGTCGACCGGCATCGAGGGCCGGATCACCCGCTGGCAGGACATCGAGTACCACGCGCCGTGTCTGTACCTGCTGCACAGCCGTATCGCCCCGGTCGGCGTGCTGCCCGAGGCGGACGGCAGCGACCCGCACGGCTTCCACACCGAGATCACGTACGCGATCACGCCGTCCGCCGACGGCAAGGTGTACGACTTCTGGATGGTCTCGCGTGACTGGGCGATCGACGACGACGAGGTCACCGAGTTCCTGCGAGGCAACAACCACACGGTCGTCATGCAGGACGTGACCGCGCTCAACCTGCTCCAGGAGACGCTCGGCACCGAGCGTACCGGCTACCAGGAGCTGAGCATCAACATCGACACCGGAGGTCTCGCCGCCCGCCGTATCCTGGCCCGGCTGGTCGAGGAGGGCGCGAAGCCCGTGGAGAAGGTCCAGTGACGACGCCCCCTCCTTCCGCAGCCCGCGAGATCTACCGCATCGACTGGCTGCCCGGCACGGACCTCCTGCACGGCACCTGTCACTGCGGCCGCGAGCACACCTCGCAGGACCCCGTCGAGATGTGGGAGTGGATGCTCGCCCACCCACAAGGACACGAGCCACAAGGGCATGAGCCGCCAGGGCATCAACCACCAGGACATCAGCGGCAGGGGAACGGCTCATGAGCGGGTACGAAGCCGAACTTCTCGTCCATCGCCGGGAGTTCGTGGCCGACGGGGTGCTCGCCCTCTCCCTGAGCCACCCGCTGGGCGAGGAGCTCCCGTCCTGGGAGCCGGGCGCGCACATCGATGTGCTGCTCGGACCGGACCTGGAGCGCCAGTACTCGCTGTGCGGGGACCCGGCGGACCGGCGGACCTGGCGGATCGGCGTCCTGCGTGAACCCGAGGGGCGCGGCGGATCCGCGTACGTCCACGAGGAGTTGCGGGAGGGCGACAAGGTGCGCGTACGGGGGCCGCGGAACAACTTCGCGCTCCGGCCCGCGCCTCGCTACCGCTTCATCGCGGGCGGCATCGGAATCACCCCGATCCTGCCGATGCTGGCGGCGGCGGAGGCAGCCGGTGCCGAGTGGTCACTGTTGTACGGGGGCCGTACGCGCGACTCCATGGCGTTCACCGGGGATTTGGGCGCGTACGGCGACCGCGTGACCATCGCCCCGCAGGACGAGACCGGGCTGCTGGACCTCGGTTCCGTGCTCGACGACGTGCCCCAGGGCACCCTCGTGTACTGCTGCGGTCCGGGTCCGCTGCTGGACGCGGTCGAGGAGCGATGCCCGGGCGGGCTGCTGCACGTGGAGCGGTTCCGGCCGAAGGAACAGGAGACCGGCCCGGACGGGGAGTTCGAGGTCGTGCTGGAGCGCACCGGGAAGACCCTGACCGTGCCCGTGGGCGTGTCCGTCCTCGACACGGTGCGGGCCGCGGGCGTCGAGGTGCTCTACTCCTGCACCGAGGGCACGTGCGGGACCTGTGAGACGGACGTCCTGGAGGGCACCCCGGACCACCGTGACTCGGTGCTCAGCGACGCGGAGCGCGAGGCCGGGGACACCATGCTCATCTGTGTGTCCCGATGCCGGGGGCGGCGGCTGGTGCTCGACCTGTAGCGGCGGTCGCCTCCCGGAGGTCGGCCTCGATCCGGGCGACCGTGGCCAGCAGATGCGGCAGCAGGTCACGGCGCACGGACTCCACCGAGTTACGGCCGGCGGCCACGGGGATGTTCACGGCCGCCACCACCTCGCCGTCGCGGTCGCGCACCGGGACGGCGACCGATCGGAGGCCCTCCTCCAGTTCCTGGTCGACGATGGCGTATCCCTGCCGCCGCACCCGCCGGAGCTCGGCCCTGAGCGGCTCCGGAGAGACGAGCGTGCGGGCGGTCAGGGGCCGTAGGTCGATGCCGGCCAGCCGGGTCTCGATCTCCTCGTCCGGCAGTTGCGCGAGGATCACCCGGCCCACCGACGTGACGTGGGCCGGGAAGCGGGTGCCGACGGTGATCGTCGCGGTCATGATGCGCCGTGTGGGCACCCGCGCCACGTACACGATGTCGTCGCCGTCCAGGACGCACAGCGACGACGACTCCCGTACCTGCGCCACCAGGTGCTCCAGGTGCGGCTCGGCGAGCTCGGGCAGTGTGAAACCCGCCAGGTACGCGTAGCCGAGTTCGAGCACGCGTGGGGTGAGCCGGAACAGGCGGCCGTCGGTGTGGACGTACCCGAGGTCGACGAGGGTGAGCAGGAAGCGGCGGGCCGCCGCCCGGGTCAGGTCGCAGGAGCGGGCGACCTCGCTGAGCGTCAGCGAGGGGCGTTCGGCGTCGAAGGCACGGATGACCGCGAGACCACGCTCGAAGGACCGGACGAAGTGCGGTTCGCGGGCTCCAGCGGACATCGTCGCCTCCACGAGGAAGCACAGGAAGCGGACGCCCGGCGGTGACGCCCCCGGCCGACGCGCTCGGTACGCACGGGAGTGCGCTCTGCGCACGCTAGGAGCACGCTTCGGCAACTGTCAACGACCTTGCGCCGCAAGGGCATTGACCCGTTCCCGGCGACGCTCTACGTTCCCGCTGAGCACCCGTGTGCGGTCTGCGCACAGCCAGTCGAAGAGCTGTCCCACTAGGGGGATTCATGCGTCGTCTGCTCATCCGCCTCGCGGCCGGCACCGTGTTCGTCGCCGCGACGGCCTGCGGTTCGTCCGACTCCTCCGGCTCCGGCGGTGAGGAGAAGGGGTCCGGCGGTACCACCACGGTCAAGGTCGGAGTCGTTCCCGTCATGGACGTCGCACCCCTCTACCTGGGCCAGAAGCAGGGCTTCTACTCCAAGCGCGGAATCAAGCTGGAGACGAGCCTCGCCCAGGGCGGTGCGGCGGTCGTGCCCGGTGTCGTCTCCGGCCAGTTCCAGTTCGGCTTCAGCAACACGACGTCCCTGCTGGTCGCCCAGTCCAAGAACGTGCCCGTGAAGGCCGTGGCCAACGGCGCCTCCTCCACCGCCAAGGACGGTGCCGACTTCGCGGGCCTCACGGTGAAGAAGGGCAGTCCCTTCACGTCCGCGAAGCAGTTGGAGGGCAAGAAGGCCGCCGTCAACACGCTCAACAACATCTGTGACACCTCGATCAGGGAGTCGGTCCGCAAGGACGGCGGCGACCCGTCCAAGGTCGAGTTCGTCGAGATGCCCTTCGACCAGATGCCGGCCGCGCTCGACAGGGGACAGGTGGACGGCGCCTGCACCCCGGAACCCGCGCTCGCCACCGTCAAGGCAGCGGGCGGTAAGTCCATCGCGTCCATCTTCTACGACGTGGACCCGAACCTGACCGTGGCCATGTACTTCACCTCCCAGCAGTACGCCCAGAAGAACCCGGACGTGGTGAAGAGGTTCCAGGAGGCCACGGCCGAATCGCTCAAGTACGCCGACAGCCACCCCGACGAGGTCCGCCAGATCCTCACCACGTACACGAAGATCCCTGACACCCTGCTGGACACGCTGACCCTGCCCCGCTGGCCCGCCGAGCCGGACCGTGACTCCATCGAGCGGCTCACCGAACTGGGCGTGCAGGACGGCCTGTTCACGGAGGCCCCGGACCTGGACAAGCTGCTGCCGTGAAGGACGGGCAAACGGACGGGCAAAGGGACAGGCAAACGGACGGGCAACTCGACGACACCGGGCCGGGGCCGACATCCCCTCCGCGAGCTGAGCGTCCGGCGGCGGCCAACGCGGCCCTGGGCGCGGCCGGGATCGTGGGCTTCCTCGCGCTGTGCGAGGCGGTCTCGCGGTTCGGCATCGTCTCCGGGGACTACTTCCCGCCGCTCACCCGCGTGGCCGACGCGCTCGTCACCGAGCTCGGCGACCGGGCGTTCTGGACCGCGCTCGGGGACACGCTCACCGGCTGGGCGCTGGGACTGGCGATCGCGGTGACGGCCGGGATCCTCGCCGGGGTCGTGATCGCGGTGGTGCCGTTCCTGCGCGAGGCGACCGCCTCCACCATCGAGTTCCTGCGCCCGATCCCGTCGGTCGCCCTGATCCCTCTCGCAGTCCTCCTCTACGGCTCGGAACTGCGCTCGGTCCTCCTGCTGGTGGTGTACGCGTCGTTCTGGCAGATGCTGATCCAGGTGCTGTACGGCGTCCAGGACGTCGACCCGGTCGCCGAGGAGACGGCCCGCAGTTACGGCCTCGGCACCTGGGCCCGGGTCCGCCACGTCCTGTGGCCCACGGCCCTGCCGTACGTCATGACGGGCGTCCGCCTTGCCGCCGCGGTCGCCCTGATTCTCGCGGTGACCGCCGAACTGGTCATCGGTGCCCCGGGGTTGGGCCAGCGCATCGCCGTCGCCCAGACCTCGCAGGCCGTGCCGGAGATGTACGCGCTGGTGGTGGTCACCGGGGTGCTCGGGCTGCTGATCAACGTGGGCGCACGGGCGGTGGAGCGCCGGGCGCTGGCCTGGCACCAGTCGGTGCGCGGGGAGGTGGTGGTGTGAAACGCCTGGCCCTGCGGCTGCTGTTCGTCGTCGCACTGCCCGCGCTGCTGGTGGCCGCCTGGTGGCTGGTGTCCGCCGACAGCACCGAGGTGTACTGGCCGCCGCTGCGCACGATCCTCACCACGTTCCCCGACGTGTGGACGGGCGAGCGGCTGCGCGCCGACGTCCTGCCCAGTGTGCTGCGGCTGCTGGCCGGTTACGCGGCGGCGGCCGTGGTGGGCGTCGCGCTGGGCACGGTCATCGGCTCGTACCGCCGCGTACGGGCCGTGTGCGAACCGGTTCTGGAGTTCCTGCGGGCGGTCCCGCCGCCCGTCCTCGTGCCGGTCATCATGCTGTTCGCGGGCATCGGCGACACCATGAAGATCGCTGTGATCGCGAGCGGCTGCGTGTGGCCGGTCCTGCTCAACACGGTCGAGGGCGTACGAGCGGTGGACCCGGTGATGGCGGAGACCGCCCGGTCCTACGGCATCACGGGCGTGGCCCGCCTGCGGAACGTGGTGCTGCGGTCGGCGAGCCCGCAGATCTTCGCGGGGCTGCGCCAGGCCCTGTCCATCGGCATCATCCTGATGGTGATCAGCGAGATGTTCGCGGCCAGCAACGGGCTCGGCTTCACCATCGTCCAGTTCCAGCGCGGGTTCGCGATCCCCGACATGTGGACCGGCATCCTGGTCCTCGGCCTGCTCGGCTTCGCCCTGTCGGTTGTCTTCCACCTGGTCGAGCGACGGGTGCTCGCCTGGTACCACGGTCTGCGCACGGCTTCCCGGCGGTCGTC
The DNA here is from genome assembly GCF_009377235.1 of Streptomyces acidicola. Lineage (GTDB taxonomy): Bacteria > Actinomycetota > Actinomycetes > Streptomycetales > Streptomycetaceae > Streptomyces > Streptomyces acidicola. The sequence continues at coordinate 17,891 of NZ_VMNX01000081.1, read as the reverse complement.
GTGAAGCTTGAGAAGCCTGAAATGGGGCGGTCCATGCTCGACGTACGCGGCCTGAAGAAGGTCTACGAGGGCTCCGGCCGCCGGGTGGAGGCGGTGCGGAACCTCACGTTCACCGTCGACGCGGGCGAACTCGTCTGTCTCGTGGGCCCGTCGGGCTGCGGCAAGACAACACTGCTGAAGTGTGTGGCCGGGCTCCTCACGCCCACCTCGGGCGAGGTCCTGTTGGAGGGGCGGCCGGTGAGTGGGCCGCCACCCGGCATGGCGGTGGTGTTCCAGGAGTACGGCCGCAGCCTGTTTCCCTGGATGCGGGTCGGCGAGAACGTCGAACTGCCGCTCAGGCAGAAGCCGTTGTCCAAGGCGCGGCGTCGTGAGCTGGTCGCCGACGCGCTGGACTCCGTCGGTCTCGCCGATGCCGCCGGGGCGTACCCGTGGCAGCTGTCAGGTGGTATGCAGCAGCGTGTCGCCATCGCGCGGGCGCTCGCGTACGAGCCGGATGTGCTGCTGATGGACGAGCCGTTCGCGGCGGTGGACGCGCAGACGCGGGCGGATCTTGAGGACTTGGTGCGGGGGTTGTGGCGCGAGCGCGGGATCACGATTCTGTTCGTCACCCATGACATTGACGAGGCCGTGTATCTGGGTGAGCGGGTGCTGGTCCTTTCTGCGTCTCCGACCGTGGTGCAGGAGCAGTTGACGATCGACCTGCCTGAGGAGCGGGACCAGTTGCGGACGCGGGTGGCTCCGCGGTTCGCGGAGTTGCGGACGCGGGTGTACGAGCAGGTTCAGGCGGCCAAGCGGGGGGTCACAGCCCCGCGCCTCTGACTACGTGCCGAGCTCATTGGCGAAAAGGCCACAGAAGCGGGGAACAGCGCTACGTGGAGCAGCAAACAGGGCAACCCGAGGGCGAGTGAGCCGAAGGGGCGCGCCTGTGTCGAGAGGGCGAACGCGCGGAGGCCCGAAGGGCTGAGCACGATCGCCCTCTCGACACAGGCTTTTGCGCCCCGGAGGCGAACCGAGCCAAAAAAAGGGGGAATCCCCCGACGCCGTCGGCGACCTGAACGCCGACGGTGTCGGGGTTCCCGGGACGGGCCTACGCCTCCGGCGTGGGCACCACGCTGAGATGGTTGGCCGTGCGCCGGTCGCGGCGACGCCGGGGCGGAGTGGCCGACGGGCGCCGCGCCGCGCGCAGTACGAGCGTCATCCGCGTGTATCCCATGTCCTGGAGGGTCTTGGGGGTTTCGCCGACGATGCGGCAGTCGGTGCGGCCCCAGCGGGGGTCGGGGTGGACCACCGGACGGACGGCGCCGTCGTGCTCGACGGCCTGCGGTCCGACCGTACGGATCCAGTGCGGCAGGCCGTGCCGGTAGGCGGCGTCCATGATGGGGTCCTGGGCGATGTCCCGGCGGATGGACTGCAGGCCCCGGTCCTGGCCGTTCCGCTCCACGGCGGCGGCGAAGTCGGCCAGCATCGGCAGGCACCAGCTGGACTCGTGCTCGCCGAGGACGGTGGCCGCGTCGGGGTGGAAGAGCACGAAGCGAAGGAAGTTGTCGCCCGGCATGGCGGTCGGGTGCGGGCCGATTCCGCGGAAGAGCTTGTCGTAGGCACTGTTGGACAGGACGACGTCCCAGCGGTGGTCGAAGACGACGGATGGAAAGGGGACTGCCTCCAGGAACGTGGCGTAGTCCTGCAAGTACGCCTGAGCCTCAAGGCTCTCGGGGACGGGGCGCGGTTCGGACCGCTGCCCTCCTGCCTGATGTGCCATCGGGAGGTCACCCCTCTTGCCTATGCGGCCTTCACGCGGCGTCTTGATCCTGAGGCCCGTGCAGACGTCATGTCAACTATCGTGGCATTTTACGGCCGTTGACGGCCGAATCTCGCCACAGTTGTGGCGAGAGCTGGATGTGAGTTCGAGTCAGGGGCTAATCTCCGTGCAGTTCACGGTGGTGGACTATGCCCGGGGCTCGCGTTCCGGGGAATTCGGCACCATCATGGGACTGGCTTGAGAGAGACGTAGGAGATCTGTCGGTGACGGATGGCTTCGAGGTTCCGGACGCTGCGGCGACGGTGCTGCTGCCGGCCGTCGTGGCCCGTGTCACCGCGCTCGCCGACCGGCTGGGCGTGCCCCACGGCGAGGTCTTCGACGCCCGGCGCCTGTCGTCGGCCTCCGGGGTGCCGGAGTCCGTGGTGAAGGCGCTGCTGGGCGGTCGGCCCGCCGGGGAGCAGGATCTGCAGGCCCGGTTCGTGCAGCGGCTGGCCCTGCTGCGGCGTACCCGACTCAAGCCCAACGGACGCAGGTACACGCAGCAGGAGATCGCCGACGGCGCGGGCATGTCGCGTCAGCAGGCGGGAGCCCTCATCAATGGCGACCGGCGCCCCACGATGGAGCACTGCGACGCCATCCAGCGCTTCTTCAGAGTGCACGCCGGCTTCCTCACTGCCGAGGACCCGGAGGCACTCGCGAGCGCCCTCATGCGCACCGAGCAGGAGCTGCTCCAGCAGCTCGCCGACCGCGAGCGGGAGGCCGCGCCGACCACCCAGGCCACCGACGACCCGCTGGAGCGACTGCTCCAGGACCACGGTGTCCGCGGTATCGCCTGGCGTGCGGCACAGCTGCCCACCGACCAGCATCGCGACAAGGTGGCGGAGTGGCTCGACATGCTCCTGGAGAGCGTCAAGCGGCCCGAGTCCTGACCCGGGGGAGAACAGTGGGCATCGGAAGGGAAATGCGCCGCCTGTGCGGCGAGTTGGTCGGCGAGCTGACGCTCCCGGCACCGGCGGAGCCCGCCGGCCTGTACTCCGCGCTGTGCGACGCCATGGGCAGACGTCGCGGCCGCCCCGTCCAGTACCGTACGGCCGCCTTTCCGCCGGGCACCGCGAGCGGGCTGTGGCTGGACATGGCCGAGCAGGACCTCGTCGTGATCGAGGAACGCACCGCACCCGACCACCAGTTGGTGATCCTCGGGCACGAGCTGTGGCACATGCACGCCGGACACTGCGGCCACCACGTGGAGGGTGCCACGGTCGCGGCGCGCCTACTGAGCGACGGGGCCGATCTGCGGGCGACGGTCCAGAAGGTCGCGGCGCGCACCCGGTTCGACGTGAAGGACGAGCAGGACGCCGAGAGCTTCGGACTGCTGCTGGCGAGCAAGTGCCGTACCTGGCTTGCGGGTTCGGCGCTGCGCGGGCCGGTGCAGCGCGACCGGCTCGCGGGGCGCATCGAGGCCTCCCTGGGCTATCGCGGGCCGCAGGGCTGAGCCGCCGGAGATGGACGGGTCCAGTTACTACATCCCCGCGGTGGCGATGGCGGTCGTCCTCGCCGTCAAGACGCCCGCGTTGCTGCGCGGCTGGCGCGATCCGCTGCTGCGGTCCGTGTGCGCGCTGCTCACGCTGGCGAGCCTGGTGTTCTGCTTCGCCGCCCCGCCGACGATCGCCGAGGTCAACCGCGTCACCGGCATCACCAACGTCTCGGCGCCTCTCGTCTACGTCCTGCTGTGCGCCTTGAGCGCCTCCTGCCTGGTGCTGATCATCAACTGGCGGGGCGGTCCCCCCGAGGTGACCCGCCGGCTGTCGCGCCGCTGGATCGCCGGGTACGGCGCGGTGAGCGTGGCGATCGTGGTGCTGTTCGCACTCGGGGACGCGCCGGTGGAGCGGCTGCGGGACCTGGACACCTATTACGCCAACACGCCGTTCATCCGCGAGATGATCGTGCTCTACCTCGCCGCGTTCTCCGTCGCGGGCGTCGCCACGGTTGTCATGTGCTGGCGCTGGGCTCTCCAGGTGCGTGGCTGGCTGCGGGCCGGGCTGCTGATCATCGCGCTCGGCTTCCTGTCGAACGTCCCCTACTCGGCGGCGAAGTTCGCGGCCGTGGTGGCCCGCTGGAACGGTGGGAACCTGGACGACCTGAGCACCTATGTGGCGCCCGTGCTGGCCTCCGCCGGCGCGCAGATCAGCGCGGTCGGTTTCGCTCTGCCGCTGGCCTGCCAGCGCATCGGGGACTCCTGGACGACCTGGTCGACGTACCGGAGGCTGGACCCGCTGTGGCGGGAGCTCAGGCCCGTGGCCGACCAGGGCGAGCGTGCGGTGCGGATCGCCTGGTGGTCGCCGGTCCAACTGCGGGTGACGCAGCGAGAGTCGGACATCCATGACGGCATGCTCCATCTGCACCCGTACTTCGACTCCGAGGTGCGGGCGAGGGCCTATGACGCGGCCGTCGCGTCGGGTTCCGCGCCCGACCATGCTCGGGCCGAGGCCGACGCGGCGATGGTGACGGTGGCGGTACGGGCCCGGGCGGCCGACCCGGAGGGCCGGATCATCAGCTCGGCGGGGACCGGCGCCGCCCCGACCCCGACCCCTTCGACAGACCGTCCGCGCGACCTGGTCCGGCTGTCCCTGGCCCTCAGTCAGTCACCCGTCGTCGCGGCTGCCCGGGAGCATGCCGCGCCCCTGCCAGAGAGCGACTTCCATGAGCGAACCCGCTGACGTCCCCGGATCCACGGCGCCGTCGGAACTCCGTCGAGCCGTCGTCATCGGCGGGGGCCTGGCCGGCCTGCTGTCCGCCGCCGCGCTGCGCCCGTACGCCGATGTCACGGTCATCGAGCGCGATCTGCTGCCCGAGGGCCCCGCATCGCGCCGGGGCGTCCCGCAGGCCCGTCATGCGCACCTGCTGTGGTCCGGGGGCGTCCGCGCGATGGAGGAGCTGCTGCCCGGGGTGACCGACGCCTGGCTGGCCGCGGGCGCCCGCCGGATCCCGCTGCCGACCGGGCTCGTCTCACTGTCGGCGCAGGGCTGGGTGCGGCGCTGGCCCGAGATGGAGTTCATGATCGCGTGCAGCCGGGACCTGCTGGAGTCGGTGATCCGCGCCGAGGTCGTCAGGCAGTCACGGATCACCGTGGTGCAGGGCACCGAACTGCTGGGGCTGGAGGGCGGCGCGTCCCGGGTGACGGGGGTGCGGATCCGTTCGGCCGATGGCGAGGAGCGTGTCCTGGCCGCCGACCTGGTGGTGGACGCCTCGGGGCGCGGCTCGCGGGCCACGATGTGGCTGGACGCGCTGGGTGTGCCGCCGGCACCGCTGGGCGAGGTCGACTCCGGGCTCGTGTACGCCAGCCGGGTCTTCCGCGCGCCGGCGGGCACCGAGGAGTTCCCCGTCGTCAACGTCCAGCCGGACGCGGGGCGGCCGGTGCCAGGGCAGAGCGCGACCCTCGTGCCCATCGAGGGCGGGCGCTGGCTGGTGACGGTGTCGGGCACGCGCGGTGGCCAGCCGACCGCGTCCGCCGAGGAGTTCGAGGCCTTTGCGAGGAACCTGCGCCACCCCGTGGTGGGCGAGCTGCTGGCCGACGCGGAACCGCTGACGGACGTGGTCGTCACCCGCAGCACCGTCAACCGTCGGCGCTTCTACGAGAAGGTCTCGGCCTGGCCCGAGGGGTTCGTCGCGATCGGTGACTCGGTGGCCACCTACAACCCGCTGTACGGTCACGGCATGTCGGTGGCCGCACAGAGCGCCCTCGTGCTGCGCGAGCGGGTGGCCGCGCACGGGCTCATGGCTCCGAGGCTCGCTCGGCGGGTGCAGCGGGCGGTGGCCGGTCCGGTGTCGATGGCGTGGCAGCTGGCCACGGAGACGGACATCCGCTACCCGGAAGCGGTCGGCGAGCAGCCCGGCCTCGTCCAGCGCCTGTTCACCCGTTACGTGAACCGCCTTTTGCGCACCGCGACGGGCCGCCCCCTGGTCTTCCGGGCGTTCCTCGGCGTCATGACCCTCTCCAAGCCGCCCGGCACCCTGCTCGCACCCGAAGTGCTCCTCGCCGTCGTGCGAGGCCCGCTGAAGGCCCCACTGACGGGTCCGCCGCTCACGGAGGGGGAACGGGCGGCGGTGTCCGGGGCGCCGGAGGAGGCCGGGAGGTAGGCATGCGGCAATGGATTCACCTCCGCTGAGCGGGCGAACCTCCGCGTACGGGAACGGGATTGTCAGTGGCGGACGGCAAGCTGGAGGTGCGCCACCACCCTGCCGGGGCGCACGCACCGATCAGACCGGCCGAACAGGGGAGAGCCGTCCGATGCCGACCGCCGTACTGACCGACCACGAACGCACCGCCGTGCAGGCCTATCTGCGGCTCTTGCAGACCGTACGAGCCGCGTTCGACGGCCCGCCGGACGGGTGCCGACCACCCGTGGTGCCGACCGCCGCGCTCGCCGAGGCCGAGCAGGCCTTGGCGGCGGCCGGACTCGCGGGCAACGAGGAGGAGTTCTTCCAGCTGCTGCGGAGCTGGTGCCCGGAGATCTGACACCCGGTGGAGGCCCGTTCCCCGGCGAACCAGGAGCGGCCCGCGACAGGACCTAGTAAGGGCGGGCCGGCTCAGGCGGTCGCCCGCAGGTACAGTCCGCCCGACTGGTCCACGAGCTGCCGCAGGGCCGCCGAGGGCTCCTCGTGGCCGCCCAGTTCACCGAGGATGCGGTACGCCTCGTCGCGGAACATCTCGAGGTCCTTCTGGTACCTGCGGAGCACGGCGGGCGCGAGGAGCAGGTCCATGAGCTCCTGCCGTGCCCGTCCGGAACTCCGCGCGGCGCCGGACAGCGCCAGCACGTGTCTCCTCGCCCCGGGCGGCGCCTCCTCCAGGGCGCAGGACAGCAGATAGGTCATGGTGCCGTTCCGCAGGTCCTCGTTGCGGCCGGACAGGATGTCCTCCTGGTCGTTGAACAGCTGCCACAGGATGCCGAAGACGTCGCCGAACTCACGCCACAGCCGTATGCGCCCGCTGTCCGCACCCGCCCATATGCCGGCCATGGCCGTGATCATCGCGAAGGGAGCCCCGGACTTGCCCCGGTACGCCGCGACGACCGCCTCCCGTGCGGCGCCCTCCCTGTCTCCTCGCAGGTCCCTGAGCTGCCCCTCCACGGCAGGAAACCAACAGTTGACGATCTCGGCGGTGAGGGCGTTGCGCACGGCGTCCGGTACGGGCTGTGCCTGGACGATACGGATGGGCAGCGCCTGCCCGCCGACGACGGCCGCCAGCAGTGCCTCGTTCTCACCGAGACCCTCGGGCGTGCCGGTCGCCTGGCTGTCCGCCAGGTCGTCGAAGTAGCAGGCCGAGGTCCACCACAGCAGGTGGACGGCAGACAGGGGGACGGCCGGTCCGGGGGCGCCCGTCTCCGCGGCGTGCACGAGCAGCGGAAGCACCGACAGGGGGTACTTCATCTGCTGGTGGCGTAGGAGTCCGGCGATCGCGTCCCGGACCGATTCCGACTCCGGCCCCAGCGCGTCGAGGGCGGCGTCCAGAGCCGCGTCGATCTCGCCCGTGAACCGCCGGTGCAGTTCGACGTAGGACAGGGAGGTCATTCGGCGGCCTTCGCGCGTTCCGTCGGGTAGGGCACCGACACGGCGGTGGCCACCAGCCCGCGCCGTACGGTCCAGCGTCCGTCGAAGGACCCGATCCGCTGTCCGTCCACCACCGGCCCGGGCACGAGGAGCCGGGCCCGGAAGGTGCCCGACCCGGCGCCGGTGTGAGCGCCGGTGTCCGCGAACACGTCGATGTCGGCCTCCGAGAAGTCCAGCCACTTGGCGGTGAGCGGGAACCACGCCTTGTAGACGGACTCCTTGGCGCTGAACAGGAGCCGGTCCCAGTGGATGCCGGGCCGCTCGTCGTTCAGGCGGTGCAGCCGGGCCTCCTCGGTGGGGAGGGCGATGGCGCCCAGGACGCCGTTCGGGAGCGGCAGATGAGGTTCGGCGTCGATGCCGAGGGACGCCACGTCGGCGGCGCGAACCAGCGCGGCGGCGCAGTAGCCCTCGCAGTGCGTCATGCTGCCGACCAGGCCCTCCGGCCAGGCGGGGGCGCCGCGCTCGCCGGGCAGCACGGCCTGCGGGGGCACGCCGAGCTTCTCCATGGCGCGGCGGGCGCACCCGCGTACGGCGGTGAACTCCCTGCGGCGTTTGGGCACCGCCCTCGCTATGACCGCCTCTTCCTCGGGGAAGAGCGACGCACTCTCGGGCCCCTCGGCCGTGCGGGAGGCGTCTTCACCGTACGCCTCCACGACCACGACCGACTCCGGGAGCAACTCCTCGATCACCGGCTTCGACCTCCATCGGCAGAATACGGCGCAGCCTTCCCGGCGGTTTCGGGCGCGGGCGCCACTCGCGTGGGTACCCCACCGACACCTCTTCGAAGCGAACCCCGTCCAGCCAGGTGGTCCGCGGAATGTGCAGATGGCCGTAGACCATCACCTCGACGCGGAACCTGCGGTGCCAGTCGGCGGTGAGCCGGGTGCCGCACCACATCGCGAACTCGGGGTAGCGCAGGATGTCCGTCGGGTGCCGGTCCAGGGGGTAGTGGTTGACCAGCACGGTGGGCAGGTCCGCGGGGAGCTCGGCGAGCCTGCGCTCGGTCTCGGCGACCCGGGCGCGGCACCAGGCGTCACGGCTCGGGTAGGGGTCGGGGTACAGCACCTGCTCGTCGGTGCACACGACGCCGGTGCCGTGCGCGTACTCCAGTCCCTCGTCCTTGGTCGCGCAGCCCGGCGGCAGGAACGAGTAGTCGTACAGCAGGAAGAGCGGGGCGACGACGGCGGGGCCACCCGGGCCCTCCCACACGGGGTACGGGTCCTCGGGCGTGGTGACGCCGAGCTCGCGGCACAGGGCGACGAGATGGTCGTACCGCTCGACGCCGCGTGCCGTGAGGGTCTCTTTCGGGTGGGTCCACAGCTCGTGGTTGCCCGGTGCCCAGACGACCTTGGCGAAACGTCCGGCGAGGGTCTCCAGCGCCCAGCGGATGTCGTCCACCTTCTCGGCGACGTCTCCGGCCACCAGGAGCCAGTCATCGTCGGTTTCGGGGCGCATCTGTTCGACCAGGGCACGGTTCTCGGGATAGGCGATGTGCAGGTCACTGATGGCCAGCAGATTCCCCGAACCGCCAGCGGTCGACTCCACCCTCACTCCCTCCAGATCTTCGGATGGGAACACGAGAACACACGCACGCGTCGGCGGACAAGAGCGGCCCGCCGAACACGTGAACAGCATCTGGCCGGTCCCGTACCAAGGATTAACACGCGCGTGACAGAAACCAGGGTCCCGGTGGCCTTATGATCGCCCCAACACCTCCGCCCCGCTCCCTCACTCGCGTCGGGCGGTTCGGCGTACCTCCCTCTCCCCTGGCCGGGCACGGCCTGCTCAGCCCTGCCCGCGAACCGTGAAAGGCGGCCTGCATGGTCTCTCGCGTACGCGTCTGGCTCAACCGCACGTACGCGGAGAACGTGTTCTTCATGGATCAGCTGCGAAGTAATCCGCACTCGCATCCGGTCGAGATCCATGCCACCCACGGGGACCCCGACTCGCCCGTGCTCGCCGCCGCCGACACCGCCGACCTGGAGCCGGAGGGGCTCTCCCCCGCCGCGTACGTCGAGTTCGCCCTCGACCAGTGCCAGCGGCGCGGGATCGACGTTTTCGTGCCCCGGCTGCACCAGGCGACGATCGCCGCGCACCGCGAGGAGTTCAGGGCCGTGGGTACGGCGCTCCTCGCGCCGCCCGCTCAGGCCGTGCACGTCTTCGAGGACAAGGTGACGGCGTACCAGGCGGTCGAGGCGCTCGGGGTGCCGGTGCCGCCGTACTACCGGGTGCGGGATGCGGACCAACTCGTCGCCGCTGTGGAGGAGTTGGAGGCCGGTGGGCACAAGGCGTGCTTCAAGCCCGCGGCGGGTGCGGGCGGGGTGGGTTTCCGTGTCGTCACGCGGACCCCGTTCTCGCTCTCGCACCTCAACGGGTTTCCGAGCCCGTACGTGCCTCTGGACCTGGTGCTGGAGGCACTGCGTGATGCCGAGGAGGCGGTGGACTGGCTGGTGATGCCGCGACTGGAGCAGCCGGAGGTGTCGGTGGACTGCCTCGTCGCCCCGGACGGTCGCGTCCGTATGGCGGTGGGCCGTACGAAGAACGGCCGCCGCCGCGGCTTCACGCTGAACCCGGCCTGGATCGAGCCGGCGCGCCGTCTGGCGGAGGGCTTCGGCCTCCACTACCTCTCGAACATCCAGTTCCGCATGTACGGCGACGATCCGGTTCTGATGGACGTCAACACGCGACCTGCGGGTGGGCTCCACCAGCTCGCCCTCTGCGGCCTCAACGCCCCTTGGGCCGCCGTCCAGCTGGCCCTCGACGAGGACCCCGGCGAGCTTCTTCCGGCCCGCCTCGGGGCGGACTACACGGTCGTATCGGGGCCGCGTGCGGTGCGTCCCGTCTCCCTCCCGCACCAGCGTCCGGACGTCCCGGCGGTGGCGCGTCCCTTCCCCCTCACCTCGACGCCGGGCGTCCGCCCCCACTCGGCAGACAGCCCACTGACGGTCTGACCGGGCATTTCCTCGCCCCCGCCTCGCCTACCCGCCCCCTGGACCCCCGCTCCTCAAACGCCGGAGGGGCTGAATGCCAGCCCCTCCGGAGTTTGAGGACGAGGCCGTTCAGGCCGGCGAGGAGCCTCAGGAGGGGTAGCCCCAGGCCTGCGCCAGTTCTGACAGGCGTGGGGAGAGGGTGGCGTTCGGGTCGGCCTGGCGGGCGGACTGGATGCGGCCCGACTTGATGGTGCTGGACCAGTCACCGAGCTGGGGACGGAATGTTCCGTGGTCCTTGCTGCCGTAGTCGAGCATCGCGGGCTCCCAGGGGACGCCCAGGTAGTCGCAGATGCCCCGCGTCACCTGCTCCGGCTCAGCCGTGAGGTCCTCGTACGTGATGACGTGGCAGGCCAGGTTCTGCCGGGCCTCCTCCAGCTTCTCGCTGTAGGACAGGACCTCCGCCTCGATCGCCTCGTGGTCGGGGTCCGTACGGCGGCTCGTGAGCGACGCGATCACCGCGCCCGGGTGGCGCAGCAGCAGGATGTAGCGTGCCTCGGGCCAACATCGGTGCAGCCGCCGCCACATGAGTGTGTTCGGCGGCGTCTTGTCGACGATCAGCTCCTTGCCGCTGCGGGTGAGTTCCAGGTCCAGCAGCCTGTCCCACAGGACGTGCTCGACCTCGTCCTTGTCGAGTTCGAGCGCCTTCATGGCGTCGGCGGTGAAGTCCCGCGAGAGGTTGACGTGCACCGTGCGCAGATGCATCTCGTGCGGGGCGCGGATACGGCTGTGGCTGTTGAGCAGAACGCGCAGCAGTGTGGAGCCGGACCGGACCGACGAGAGCACGAACACCGGTGACTCCACCAGGCGTGGGGCGCGCGGGGCCACGTACGGCTCCGGGCCGGCCTCGGCCTCGGTGCTCCTTTGCGCGGGTACCGCGTCCAGGGTCCGCTTCGGCGGGCTCACCGCCTCGGCGATCAGCCTGCCCCGGCGCTTGATCCCTTTACCGATCGCGTTGATACGCGGGTCTCGCACGATGACACCTCTCCACCCATCTCACTCCGCTTTCGTTCGCCCGTATCACAGGGGCAGCGAGCGAACTCCAGGTGACGGGCAAGGAACAGACAGGGGTCGCGGCGAGTCGTACACCCGCCGCGACCAGCATGTTTACTTGTTTCTTAATTCTTCCTGGGAGGCGGAGTCACGACTTCTCCACCGTCAGCCTCAGCGTCTTCACCTCGAAGGGCCGCAGGGCGACGGGCACCGCGTTCCCCTCGGTGGCCGCCGCCTCCAGCGGGCGTTCCAGGAGGTCCGTGATCTGGGCCCCGGCGAGCGGGAAGCCGGTGCGCAGCACGCCCTCGGCGCGGCCGCCGCGGGACTCGTACAGCCGGACCACGACGTCACCGGAGGAGTCGTCGGCCAGCTTGACCGCCTCCACCGTCACGCCCGCGCCGTCGACCGACACGACCGGCTCCGCGGTGCCCGCCGCAGAAGCGATCCGCAGCGGCAGGTTCAGCGCGTAGCCCTCCGCGATCGCATCGTCCACGCTCGCGCCCGGCAGGAGCGAGTAGGTGAAGCGGTGCCTGCCCTGGTCGGCCTCCGGGTCCGGGACCCGCGGGGCACGGACCAGGCTGAGGCGGACCGTGGTGGTCGTACCGCCGTCCTCGCGGACCGTGCGGGAGACGTCGTGGCCGTAGGTGGAGTCGTTGATCACCGCCACGCCGTAGCCGGGTTCGGCGATGTGCACCCAGCGGTGCCCGGACACCTCGAAGCGGGCCGCCTCCCAGCTGGTGTTGGTGTGGGTGGGGCGCTGGATGTGGCCGAACTGGATCTCCGCGGAGGAGTGGGGCGCCCGGATGTCGACCGGGAAGCCCGCCTTGAGGAACTTCTCGGCCTCGTGCCAGTCGATGTCCGTCTCGAAGTCGATGCGGGGGCTGCCGGCCCGGAGGCTGATCGTCTGGGTGATCTTCGAGCCCTTGCCGAAGGAGCGCTCCACCCGGATCGCCCCCCGCAGCGGGTCCTCCTCGACCACCGTCACGGAGTCCGCGTCCAGCAGGTCCGTGTAGCGGTTCTTGTAGTGCTTGTCGACGTCCCAGGCGTCCCAGTAGTTCGGGAGGTCCGTGTGCAGCCGGAGGAGGTTGCCCTTGTCGGCGAGGACCTCGCGGCCGCCGGCCCGCAGGTCGCGTACGGAGGCCAGGGTGCCGTCCTCGGCGATCTCCACCCGGACGAGGCCGTTGTCGAGGACGCGTCCGGTGACCGTGACCGGGTCCGTTCCCTCGCCGGCGCCCAGCGGGGCGCTGCCGTTCGCCGGGACGACCGTGTGGACCAGGGAGCCGTCCGCGGTCCGGACGACCTCGCTGCGCTCCAGCGGGCTGGTGTTGAACACGTGTGCGTCGCCCGTGCCGAGTGCGGCGATCGCCTCGGCGGTCAGTGCCTCGACCTCCTTCGCGACCCGTGCGTACTCCGCCTCGGCCTCCCGGTGCACCCAGGCGATCGAAGAGCCCGGCAGGATGTCGTGGAACTGGTGGAGGAGGACCGTCTTCCACAGCCGGTCGAGCTTGTCGTAGGGGTAGGAGTAGCCCGGCGCGTGCAGCGCGGCCGTGGTCGCCCACAGCTCGGCCTCGCGCAGCCGGTGCTCGGAACGCCGGTTGCCCTGCTTGGTGCGGGCCTGGGAGGTGTACGTGGCGCGGTGCAGCTCCAGGTAGAGCTCGCCGGCCCAGACGGGGGCGTCCGGGTACTCGTCGCGGGCCTTCGCGAAGAACTCGTCCGGGTGCTCGACGACGACCTTCGGCGAACCCTCCAGGTCGGCCAGTCGGCGCGCCCGCTCCATGATCTCGCGGGTGGGGCCGCCACCGCCGTCGCCCCAGCCGAAGGGGGCCAGGGAGCGAGTGCCGCCGCCCTTCTCCCGGTAGTTGCGGACGGCGCGGTCCATTTCCTCGCCGCTGAACCTGGCGTTGTAGGTGTCGACCGGCGGGAAGTGGGTGAAGATGCGGGTGCCGTCGATGCCCTCCCACCAGAAGGTGTGGTGCGGGAACTTGTTGGTCTGGTTCCAGGAGATCTTCTGGGTCAGGAACCACTCGTTGCCCGCGAGCTTGGCGAGCTGCGGATAGGCGGCGGTGTAGCCGAAGGAGTCCGGCAGCCACACGCCCTTGGTCTCGACGCCGAAGTGCTCGATGAAGAACCGCTTGCCGTGGATGAGCTGGCGGGCCAGAGCCTCGCCGCCGGGCAGGTTGCCGTCGGCCTCGACCCACATGCCGCCGACGGGCGCCCACTGCCCCTTCTCGACGGACTTCTTGATCCGCTCCCACACGTGGGGGTAGTTGTCGCGCACCCACTCGTACTGCTGGGCCTGCGAGCAGGCGAAGATGAAGTCCTCGTACTCGTCCGCCAGAGAGGTCACGTTCGAGAACGTGCGGGACGTCTTGCGCTTGGTCTCGCGGATGGGCCACAGCCATGCGGAGTCGATGTGGGCGTGCCCGACGCCGGAGACGGTGTGGGCGCTGGCGTGCGCGGGCTTGGCCAGGGCGGGGGCGAGGACCTCGCGGACGGCCGCGGCCGAGCCGGGGATGTCGTCGAGGTCCAGGGCGTCCATGGCCCGGTCCAGGGTGTGCATGATCTCGTGGCGGCGCGGGTCGTGCGCTTCGAGATGGACCATCAGTTCGCTCAGCACCTGGAGGTCCAGGTCGAGGTGCCAGACGTTCTCGTCGAGGACGGCGATGTCGGCGCGCTGGAAGGTGTAGAGCGGCTTGTCGCCGGCGGTGAGGACGTCGCCGAGCGGGGTCGGGGCCGCGAAGTCGCCTGCGAGGATGTCGGGGTTGGAGGCCGCTTCGACCAGGTAGTCGACCGTCTCCCCGCCGGTGGCCGGGTTGGCGATCGGCACGTACTGGTTGAGCGGGTTGACCGCCTTGAGGGGGGTCCCGTCCGTGAGGTGGACCAGGGCCTCGGCCTGGTTGCCGGGCCAGTCCCCGACGAAGCCGAGGTCGATGACGGCCTCGACGCGCCTGCCCGCCCACTCGGCGGGCACCTGGCCGCGCATCCGGAACCAGGTGGTGCCCCAGGGCGGACCCCAGGGGGTGTTCATCGCGAAGGGCTCGTACGGGGCGGCCGCGGCCTCGTCGAAGGGGACGGGCTCGCCGGGGGCATGCCAGGCCTCGACCTCGAAGGGCACGGAGGCGGCGTAGATCGCGGGCTTGATGCGCTGGGTGTGGACGCGCTCGACGCGTTCCTCGATCCGGCGGCGTTCGTCATGCATGGAAGCAGTTCTCCTGGGGCTGTGCGGGGCTCGTTCGGTGACCGTGCGGTGCTCTACCTGAGGTACGCCATGCCCGGATGGACGGCCGTGTAGGCGTCGACCAGCCTGTGGGCCACGTTCACGGAGTCGACGAGCGGGTGCAGGGCGAAGGCCTTGACGGCGGTCGTGCGGGAGCCCGACTCGGCCGCGGACAGGACCTCGCGCTCGACGGCCTTGACCGCGCAGACCAGGCCGGTGGCGTGGTCGGGCAGCGGGTCGGTGGCGACCGGGTGGGCGCCGTTGGCGTCGACGAGGCAGGGCACCTCGATGACGGCCTCGGTGTCGAGGACGGAGAGGGTGCCCTTGTTACGGACGTTGAGGATCAGGGTGGTGCGCTCGTCGCGGGCGATGGCCCGCATCAGGGCGAGGGCGACCTTCTCGTAGCCGCCGGAGAGGTCGTCGGCGTCGCGCTCGCCGGCGCCCGCCGTTTCACGGTTCTCCGCCATGTAGGTGGCCTCGCGCTCGGCGCGGGTGCGGTCCCAGGCCTTGAGCGCCTCGGCGTCGGGGCGCCGCATCTCCTCGTAGAAGTGGGCCTGCTGGTCGCGCAGGAAGGCGCCGCGGGTCTTCTCGGCCTCCTGGTAGGCGCGGACGGCCTCGCGGTTGAAGTAGTAGTAGTGCAGGTACTCGTTCGGGACCGCGCCGAGGGACTGGAGCCATTCGGGGCCGAAGAGCTTGCCCTCCTCGAAGGAGCCGAGCAGGTCGCGGTCGGCGAGCAGGCGCGGGAGTTCGTCGCGGCCGGCGACGCGCAGTCCGCGGACCCAGCCCAGGTGGTTGAGGCCCACGTAGTCGATCCATGCCTCGCGAGGGTCGGCGACGCCGAGCACGCGGGCGATACGGCGGCCGAGGCCGACCGGCGAGTCGCAGATGCCGATCACGCGGTCACCGAGGTGGCGGGACATGGCCTCGGTGACCAGTCCGGCGGGGTTGGTGAAGTTGATGACCCAGGCGTCGGGGGCGAGCCGGGCCACCCGCTGGGCGATGTCGACGGCGACGGGCACCGTGCGCAGGCCGTAGGCGATACCGCCGGCGCCGACGGTCTCCTGGCCGAGGACGCCTTCCGCGAGGGCAACGCGCTCGTCGTCGGCGCGCCCTTCCAGGCCGCCGACGCGGATCGCCGAGAAGACGAAGTCGGCGCCCCTGAGTGCTTCGTCGACGTCGGTGGTGGCCGTCACCTCGGGCGCGTCGGGCCTGCCCGCCGCCTGCTCGGCCAGGACACGGGTCACGGCGGACAGCCGCTCCGGGTCCAGGTCGTGCAGGACGACACGCGTCACCCGGCCCTCGGCGCGGTCCGAGAGGAGCGCCCCGTACACCAGCGGCACCCGGAACCCGCCACCGCCCAGAATCGTCAGCTTCACGCGACTACCACCTTTGCCGTCCTTTCGCGTACCCGGTCGTGTACCCGGCTCACGCCGGCACCACCTCCACACCCGCCTCCTCCAGCGCGGACCGCGTGACCGGGTCGACGGGTGCGTTCGTCACCACCATGTCCAGTTCCTCCGGTCCGCAGACCCGCGCCATCCCCGTGCCCGGGAACTTCGCGCGGTCGGCCAGCAGGACGACCCTGTCCCCCGCCCTGATCATGGCGCGCTTGACCGGCACCTCGACGACGGTGGTGTCCATCACCTGCCCGCCCGGCCGCACCCCGCTGGTGCCGAGGAACAGCCAGTCCGCGTGCAGCTGGCGCAGGTTGTCCTCGGTCAGGAAGCCGACGAGCGAGCGGTACTCACGGCGGAGCATGCCGCCCAGCAGCACCAGCTCGATGCCCTCGTCGTCGGCGAGCTCCTCGTAGACCACCAGGTTGCTGGTGATCACGGTGAGCCGGCGGCCGTGCAGCTGCCGGGCCAGCCGGTAGGCGGTGGTGCCGATGTCGAGCAGCACGGTCTGACCGTCCTGGACCAGCGATGCCGCCTTCGCCGCTATCGCGTCCTTCTCGGGCACTCGCACCTCGGCGACCTCGGCGAAGGGCTGGTCGCCCTCCTCCGCCACCGCGCCGCCGTGCACACGGGTGAGCAGCCCCTCCTCCTCCAGCTTGACGAGGTCGCGCCTCACGGTGGCGGGGCTCACGCCGAGCTCTTCGGACAGGTCGGTGACCGCTGCCGGGCCGCCGGAGCGCAGGGCCCTCAGGATGAGTTGATGTCGTCGTTCTGCCAGCACACCGTGGACAGTACTCGTCATCTTCAATCATTTCCATGCTCACTTCTGCTTGACTCTTGCCAAATCTCCGGAGGACGCGCACGATCCTGTGCACCGAAAGCGACGGTTCCGACGTCCGCGCTCAGAAATGAGCGTGGGCGCCTGCGACAGGAGGATGCGCGCGTGGACGACGACCGGCCCGATGTACTGCTGACGGGGCTGCTGTTCTACGACCTCGTCCTCACGGGGCTGGGGAAGCCGCCGACGCCCGGAGAGGAGATCTGGACCCACGGCATGGGCTGCGGTCCGGGCGGCATCGCCAACCTGGCGGTCGCCGCCTCCCGCTTCGGCCTCACCACCTCGCTGGCCACCGTCTTCGGTGACGACTTCTACGGCGAGTACTGCCGTGACGTCCTCGACGGCCAGGAGGGCATCGATCTCTCCCTGTCCCGCACGGCGGACGGCTGGCACACCCCGGTCACCGTCTCGCTCGCGTACGGCCACGACCGGGCGCTGGTCACCCACGGCCAGGAACCCCCGTACACCCAGGACGCGTTGATGGGCGACCCACCCGACGCGCGCGCCGCTCTCGTGCACATTGAGGCCGAGCCCCGCGAGTGGCTCGCCAAGGCGGCCGCGAACGGGACGCACATCTACGCGGACGTCGGCTGGGACCCCACCCAGCAGTGGTCCTCGGACCTGCTCGACCAGCTCGCCCTGTGCCACGCCTTCCTCCCGAACGAGACCGAGGCGATGGCCTACACCCGCACCGACAGCGCCGTCGCCGCCCTCGGCACCCTGGCGGAGCTGGTGCCGGTGGCCGTGGTCACGCGCGGCGGCGAGGGCGCGATCGCCGTGGACCAGACGACGGGTGAGTACGCCGACGTGCCGGCCCTGGACGTGGACATGCTGGACGCGACGGGCGCCGGGGACGTCTTCGCCGCCGGGTTCGTCGCGGCCTCGCTGGGCGGCTGGCCCCTTCAGGAGCGGCTGCGCTTCGCCGTGCTCGCCGCCGGCCTGTCCGTACGCCACCACGGCGGGGCCCAGGCGGCACCCGGCTGGTACGGGGTCCACGCATGGTGGCGCGCGCTCGACGACCCCGGACTGCGGCGCGCCTACGGCTTCCTCGCCGAGCGGCTGCCGGCCGATCCGGGCCCACCCCTCTCCCATGCCC
>NZ_VMNX01000080.1 GCF_009377235.1 Streptomyces acidicola | reverse complement strand
CCCCTTCACCCCCGTGCCCGCGTCAGTCGAAGAACCCCCCGCCCGACCCAACGACCGCCACTGGAAAAGGTCACCTATTCGAGAGAGAAACTTCTGTTCTCCTCCCCGGCCTGCACGTGACGCAGCCCGGACACTCACTCATGCGCACCAGAACACGCCCGTGCACAGTCAGCCGCCAGCAGTCCGCAACCCCAGACGAAGAACACGCGGCCCGAACATCCACAGGACGCGCCCCGACGGCAGCCCGGCAATCGTGACCCGCCTCACGAAATCCAGACACTTGCGCAACCTTTAAAATGTCGCCATGGAGAAGACAACCGACGCGACGGGACCGGAGGCCGCGGTCCTCGACGGGGGACCCGCGGACGGACTGCGAATGACGGTCGTCGACCGGCCGCGCGTGATCCAGGTGACGTATGCCTGCCAGACGGAGGCCGCACCGCACGGCGTGCGCGCGGAAGGGGTGTACGTCTACCGCCGCGACTACGCCGTGACCAGCGAACCGCTGCGCTACGGCTACGACATCGCCAGCCCCTGAGGTGCGGGACGGGCGGCGGTGCCCAAAGGGCGTGATCACCCCCGGCGGCCGAGCCGGGGGTAATCAGCGGACGTGATCGTCGCCGGTCACGGGCGGGCCAGGTCGTCCCCGGCGGCCGTGCGGGCCGTCACCGTCTCCCCGGGTGCGGCGCCGGCGACCCGGGGCCCAGGCTCGGCAGTCCCGGCGGACACACTCCCCGTCGGACCCGCGGGTTCGTCCCCCTTCATGGCCTTGGCCTCGCTCTTGAGGATGCGCATCGATCTACCCAGACCACGGGCGGCCTCGGGCAGCTTCTTCGAACCGAACAGCACGATGATCACGATCGCCACGATCAGCAGATGCCAGGGCGCAAGTCCGTTGTGGAGCATCCCACCCACCCCTCCTCTTCACCGGCCAGCGGTACGCACCGGGCGGCGCGCAGCGTCTGGCATCATTGCACCATTGCTATATTGCGCAACTGTACAACTCATGGGATGAGGTCAGTTCGTCCCTTCCGTACGAGTCGGACGGATGAGGGCGCGCCGATGACCACCACCAGCGAGCAGACCACTCCTTCGCGCCGCCGGCGCCGGGCGGAGCCGCCCCGCCGTGGCAGGGCGCGCGGTGGCCGCGCGGCACAGCGCCGCAATCGCGGCCCACTGCGGACGGCACTGCTCGTCGCGCTGGCCCTGGCGGTGCTCGGCACGGCCGGCCTGGGCTGGATCTACCTGAAGCTCAACGGCGACATCGCCACCTTCGACGGGGACGGCCTGTCCAGGAACCGCCCCGACGCCGGCTCGTCCAAGGGCGAGAACGTCCTGGTCATCGGCTCGGACGCGCGGACCGGCGGCAACAGCGCGCTGGGCGGCGGCAGCAAGGACGACGTCGGCCGCTCCGACACCGCGTTCCTGCTGCACATCTACGCCGACCGCAAGCACGCGATCGCGGTGTCCGTCCCGCGCGACACCCTGGTCACCATCCCGCCCTGCAAACTGCCCGACGGCACCTGGACCCCGACCCAGCCCAACACCATGTTCAACGCGGCCTTCTCGGTCGGGCAGACCGCGAAGGGCAACCCGGCCTGCACCCAGAACACGGTGGAGGAGCTCACCGGGCTGCGCGTCGACCACACGGTCGTCGTCGACTTCAAGGGCTTCGCGGCGTTGACGGACGTGGTCGGCGGGGTGGAGGTGTGCGTCCCGGGCGACATCTACCAGGGGGACCTCAACCCCAACCGCACCACCAAGGGCGAGCTGATCTTCAAGGAGGGCGAGCAGAACGTGTCCGGCCAGAAGGCCCTGGACTACGTCCGCCTCCGGCACGGCATCGGCGACGGCTCCGACATAGGCCGGATCAAACGCCAGCAGGCCTTCGTCTCCAGCCTCCTCAAGAAGATCAAGAGCGACGGGCTCACCCCGACCAAGCTGCTGCCGCTCGCCACCGCCGCCACCGAGTCCATGACCGTCGACCCCGGACTCGGCACGGCGGACAAGCTGATCTCCTTCGCCATGTCGCTGAAGGACATAGATCTGCACAACACCAAGTTCGTGACCATCCCCTGGCGCTACGAGGGTTCGCGCGTCGCGGTCGTCGAGCCGGACGCCTCCGACCTGTGGGCCACGCTGAAGGCCGACCGCACCATCGACGGCAAGGACGCCAGCGGAAAGAAGAGCAAGGACAGCGCCCCCGCGGCGTCCGCCGCCGCGTCACCGACCCCGGCCGGGAACGACTCCGGGAACGTCTCCGGGGATGGTGCCGCAGTCGCCGTCTACAACGGCACCACCACCGGCGGCCTGGCCTCCGAGGCCGCCGCCGCGCTCACCGAGCACGGCTTCACCGTCACCGGCACCGCCAACGCGAGCAGCCAGCAGCACGCCACCACGGTCATCCAGTACGGGCCGGGCCTGCGGAGCCGGGCCGAGACGGTCGCCGAGCTCTTCCCCGGCGCCCGCCTGGAGGCCATCGACGGCTCGGTCGTCAACGTGGTCGTCGGCGCCTCCTACACCGGTGCCGGTGCCTCCGCGGCCGGTGCCTCCGCCCCGGCGTCGCCGGGCGCCGTCCCCGGCTCGGTGGCCGACGGCGCCCGATCGGCGGACGACGACCTGTGCTCCGACCTGTCGTACGGATCCGGCGGCTGACCGGCCGCCGTGCCGATCACGACTCACCACGCCCACGCCTCACCACGCTCTACCCCGCCGTGCCTCACCACGCCGCCGCGCCGCGTTCCGCACGCCGTCGCTCGTAACGCCTCCTGGCAGCCAGGAGCCCGACGGCGTACAGCGCGAGAACGGCGGTGAGCATCAGGTAGTACGCCGCCGGAAGCGGGGTCAGGCCGAGCAGCGGCCCGAGCGGTGACGGCGGCAGCAGCAGCCCGATGGCGGCCAGCGCGCCTGCGGCCCAGACGACCGGGCCCCGCCCGCGCCCCCCGGCGGTGACGAGGGTCCCCCCTGCTCGCGCGAAGCCGAGAGCTCGGGGGAGGCCGATCCGCAGCAGCAGCATCACCAGGGCCTGGGTGAGCAGGTTCTCGGTGAACCAGCCGGAGTGGAACACCGCCTCGTCGTCGCCCGTGCCCGGACCGTGCAGCGCGAGCGCGAGGGCGCCGAACGTGGCCAGGTCGGCGACGGCGTTGAGCATGCCGAAGCCGGTGATGAAGCGCAGCAGGTCGCGTGGGCGCAACGCCGTCGGGCGGCGCAGCACCGAGGGGTCCGGGCGGTCGTAGGCGAAGGCGAGCTGGGCCGCGTCGAAGCACAGGTTCTGCAGCAGGACCTGGGCCGGGAGCATCGGCAGGAACGGCAGGAGCAGGCCCGCGCCGAGCATCGCGATGACGTTGCCGAGGTTCGAGGACAGCGTGGCGCGCAGGTACGTGGCGATGTTGCCGCCCGCGTGCCGGCCCGCGCCGATGGCGTGGGCGATCGAGGTGAGGTCCTTCTCGGCGAGCACCACGTCGGCGCCCTCACGGACCACGTCGGCGGCGTCGCGCGGGGCGATGCCGACGTCGGCGGCACGCAGGGCGGGCAGATCGTTGACGCCGTCGCCGAGGAAGCCCACGGTGTGCCCGGCGGTCCGCAGCACGGTGGTGATGCGGGCCTTGTGTTCGGGGGTGCAGCGGGCGAAGACGGTCGTGCGGCGGGCCAGTGCGGCGAGTTCGGCGTCGGTGAGGCCGTCGATGCGGTCGGCGGTGAGCAGGGCGTCCTCGGCGACGGGGATGCCGAGGTCGCGGCAGGCGCGGGCGGCGGTGCCGGGGTGGTCGCCGGTGAGGATCTTGACGGTGACGCCCTGGTCGGTGAGGACGTTCAGCGCGTCGGCGGCGGTGGGGGCGAGGGCGTCCCGCAGGGTGACCAGGCCGCGGAAGGTGAGGCCGCGTTCGTCGGCCGGGGTGTAGGCGCGGGTGCGCGCCGGGCGTTCGGCGGTGGCGACCGCCAGGACGCGCAGGCCGCCCTCGGCCTGCCGGGCGGCGAGGCCGCGCAGCCGTTCGCGCTCGTCCTCGGCGAGTGCGCAGCGCTCGATGACGGCTTCGACGTCCCCCTTGACGACCAGGGTGTGTACGCCGAGACGGCCGGGGGTGCGGACGACGGCGGTGGCGAGGCGGCGGACCGGGTCGAACGGGATGGCCGCCGTCCCGTCGTACGCCATGAGCTCGTCCTCGTCGGCCGCGTCCAGTATCGCCTCGTCGAGGGCGTCGGGCTCGGGAAGGTCGGCGAGTTGCAGGGTCCACCAGGCGTTCACTGCGGCCCAGTGCAGGACCTCGGGATCGTCCTGGCCGTCCGGGCCGAGAGCGCGGTCGACGACCGGACGGTCCTGCGTGAGGGTGCCGGTCTTGTCCAGGCACAGCACGTCCACGGCGCCGACGTCGTGCAGCACGGGCAGCCGTTTGACGATCACACCGTGGGCGCGGGCCAGCAGCGAGGCCCCGCGGGCCAGGCAGGTGGTGACGAGAACCGGCAGCATCTCCGGCGTCAGTCCGACCGCCACGGCGACGGCGAACGGCAGCGTCTCCAGGCCGCGCCCGCGCAGCGCCGCGTTGGCCATGAGGACCAGCGGCGGGGTGATCAGCATGAACCGGATCAGAATCCAGGAGATGCCCTGCACGGAACGGTCGAAGGCGCTCGCCTCCGGTCGGCCGGTGCCGCTGCCGCTGCCGTGGGCGGTGGCGAACCGGGTGTGCGCGCCGGTCGCGGTGACGATCGCGGTGGCGCTGCCGGAGGCGACGCTGCTGCCCTGGAAGCACAGCTGCGGCTCCTCGAACAGTCCGCTGTCGGAACCGAGGCCGGCGGAACCGGGAGGGACGTCGTCGGCGTTCTTCCCGGCCGGAGCCGACTCTCCCGTCAGCGCGGCCTGGTGCACTGCCAGGCCGCTCGCGCGCAGCAGTCGTACGTCTGCCGGGACCATGTCGCCCGGACCGAGGCGGACCACATCGCCGGGTACCAGCTCGCTCACGGGGACCTCGCGGGCCGTCGGCGCCACGTCCTCGTCGTCCGCGCGCCGCAGCACGGTGGCGGTGGTGGCGACCAGCTCGCGCAGCCCGGCCATGGAACGGTCGGCCCGGTGTTCCCCGGACGCGCGCAGCACGCAGCTGACCACGACGAGGAAGAGGATCACCAGGGCCGTCCCCCAGGCGAAGACGGCTGCCGACACCAGTCCGAGGCACCCCAGCACCGCGGTGAACGGATCTCGCAGACTGCGGACGAACAGCCGCGGCCAGGAGGCTTCCCGCCGGGCCGGAACCGTGTTCTCGCCCAGGCGGGCCAGCCGCTCCTCGGCCTGCGCCTCGGTCAGACCGCGCGGACCGCTGTCCAGCCGGCGCAACACCTCCAGCACGGTCGGCACCGCGGTCGGCACCACGGGTCCCGGACGAGTCCCCGCGGCACCGATACCGGCACCCCCCTGGCCGCCGCCGGGCGCCGGTACGCCCACGGCCACAGGTGCCGATACGGCCACAGGGCCGGACATCTCGGCGTCCCGCCCCGCGGCCTCGGTGGTCTCAGCCACCGGTCTCGTACAGTCGGCGTACCGACACGGAGGCATGCTGCGAGCGCGCGGTCAGCTGCCCGACCATCACCCGCACCACGGTCACGATGTCGGGATCGTCGACGTAGTAGACCTGCCGTCGGCCCTCACGGCGTGAGCGCACCAGCCCGGCGAGCTTCAGCTTCGCCAGGTGCTGGCTGACCGCGGGCAGCGCACCGCCCACCCGGTCGGCGAGGTGCGTGACATCGCTCTCACCCTGGGACAGTGCCCACATCAGGTGCAGCCGTGCCGACGAGGCGAGCAGACCGAACGACGCGGCCGCCTCCGCCAGAACCTCGGCGGACGGATCGTCGAAGCCACCAGCGTCTGCCGCCACAGTCCTCTCCCGTCCCGTCCTGATCACCCTGATCACTGTCAACGCACGCGCGCTGTCCCAGTGTAGGTGGCGGTTCCGGCGCCCCTGCCCGCAGTCGGCCCGGTGGTTCGGGGCCCCTCGTCCACTACTCCTCTACTCCCCCTCTACTCCTCCTCGTAGTAGTTGTTGACCACCACTTCCGGTTCGTCGTCGCTGAACGCCTCGTTCAGCAGCGCGCCACCGACCAGACCGGCCGCCCCGGCGCCGATGAGCGCGCCGGTGCCGAAGCGGCGCCCGCCGTCCTGCTGCTGGTGGTCGTGGTGGTGGTCTCCGTACGGCTGCCCGTACCCCTGCTGCGGATACCCCTGCGGCGCTCCCTGCGGATACCCCTGCTGGGGCGGCGTGTAGAACGGCGGCGCGGTGGTCTGCACCCGCTGCGCGCATCCGGCGCACGTCTGGGTCGGCCGGGGCACGCCCCACTGCGGGGACCACGTCACCGTCGTCGTGCCGGGGCCGTGGCTGGGGTCGAAGAAGCAGGTCACGGGGGAACTCCCTGTGGGTCGGGGTGATGCGGCAAACGTGGGCGCGGGCGAGGAGACGATCGTCGGTGTCGGCACGACGGGCGCGGGTGCGGGTGCAGGCGTGGGTGCCGATGCGGGCGCGGGCGGCATGTACGAGCCGGTGCTGCTCACCTTCGGCGAGGCAGCGGGCGCCGGGCTCGGCACCGACTCGCGCAGGACGTCCACGCCGTAGTCGGCGGCGATGCCCGCGAGCCCGGAGGCGTAGCCCTGGCCGACAGCGCGGAACTTCCACTCCGCGCCGTGCCGGTACAGCTCGCCGAAGACCAGCGCCGTCTCGCTCGACAGGTCGCCGGACGCGAGGTCGAAGCGGGTCAGTTCGGCGTTGCCCTCACGGTCGAGGACGCGGATGTGGGCGCGGTGCACCTGTCCGAAGCTCTGGCCACGGGACGCGCCCTCGTAGAGGGACACCGGGAAGACGATCTTCGCCACGTCGCTCGGGACCCGGGTGAGGTCGACGTGGATCCGCTGGTCGTCGCCGCCGACGGGGCTTCCGCCGCCGGAGTGGCGGACCGACCCGTCCGGGCTGGTCAGGTTGTTGAAGAAGACGAAGTGCTCATCGGACAGCACCTTCCCCGACTGGTCGCAGAGCAGCGCGCTGGCGTCCAGGTCGTAGCCGGTGTTCGCCTGCCAGCCCAGCCCGACCGTCACGGCAGTCAGGCCCGGGGCCTGCTTGCTCAGCGACACATTGCCGCCCTTGGTCAGGGACACGCTCATGCAGGTCCTCCGCAACCGCTCACGCTTCCCGCGATCGTCGTGCTCAACGCGACCTCAGCCCCTTCCAGTTCCCGGCTTGCGCAATGTCATAAGCATGTGACAGAACCTCAACGGCTCGTCGTCAGCAGCCGGCAGCCCTCGCCACAACTCCAAAGCTATTCATAGACTTGCGCAATCAGGCAACTCATAGTGTCGGTTTCCGGCGACCCCGCCCGGCCCGACCTGACTGGAGGACCACAACGTGGGCATCATCAGCTGGATCATCCTCGGCCTGCTCGCCGGAGCCATCGCCAAGATCCTGCTGCCCGGCCGCGACCCGGGTGGACTGATCGGCACCACCCTCATCGGCATCGCGGGCGCCTTCATCGGCGGCTGGCTCTCCGCCCGCTTCCTCGACCGCCCGGTGGAGAACGAGTTCTTCGACCTCTACACCTGGGGCGCGGCGATCGGCGGCTCCCTGGTGCTGCTCATCGGCTACCGCCTGCTGTTCGGCAACTCCCGCGACTGACCGGCGCACCTGCACGCCGGCACCGACCCGTATCGGCCACAGGTGAGCGGCGACCGGGGACGACAAGTCCTGGAATATCCGGCGGCGAGCTCACCGTAGAAGAAACCGAGAGCCGGGCAGGCTCTCACCGGCGGCCACTGGCACGCACCGGCTGCACGCCCTCGCTGCACGAACAGGCGGCCGTACTGGCCGGCGCACCGGCCAGTGGCCCGCCGCGCCCTTCCCCATCACCGCGTCGTTCGGCGCCGGTCCCTCCCCTCGTGGGGACCGGTGCCGAACAGTACGAGCCTCGATCCGCGTCGTGCCGGCTGATGCGGATCGAGAACAGGCGGATCCGTGGTCGACGCGATCGCGGTCCGCTGGGGACCGACTCCACGGATCTCCCTGGCTCACATGGCGAGACCGTCGCCGCCGTCCCGTGACTCCGACAGAAGATGGCCGAGAACATGCGGCGTCATGTTGTGTCTCCGAGCGTGAGCTGATGGCCTGTCCGGGCGCCGCGCGATTGGTTCGTTCCTGCGTCGTGATCCTTCCAGCTATGGCTCCTCCGGAGGAGGTTCCGGTACCGGTGCCATGACTTAGCCGCAGGTCAGCCGTATAAAGTGAGTTTTCCGGTCCGGATGCCCAGGCGCGGGGCAACGAGGGGAAGTGAGGAGTGGAGACCTTGAGTTCCGACTCGGGGGCGCGCACGGCCTTCGCGGAACGTCTCGCACTGCTCTACAAGGAGGCCGGTAACCCTCCGCTCAAGAGCGTGGCCGAGGCGGTCGTCCGGCTTCAGCGGGTCGACGAACGAGGGCGCCCCGTACGGGTGTCCGCCCAGCGGATCAGCGACTGGCGACGGGCCAAGAACGTGCCCGCCCACTTCACCGCTCTCGCGGCGGTACTGCACATCCTGATCCCCCAGGCACGGCGCCAGCAGCCCGCCCCCGTCTCCCCGGGCCTGTACGACCTGACCCAGTGGCAGCACCTGTGGGAGCGCGCGCTCGCCGACCCGGTGGGGGACCCCTCCGCGACCTCCACGGAGGAGGGGGAGAGCGAAGACGGAAGAAAGGGCGAGAGGGGAGGGAAGAGGGGCAAGGGAGATAAAGGGGAGAGCGGGAAGGAACCCGCATCGCGCGCAACTCCGGTCGTTCCGGGGGTGGTGTGCCCGTACCGGGGGCTGGCTTCGTACCGTCAGCAGGACGCCCGGTGGTTCTTCGGCCGGGAGCGAAGCACGGACGCCCTCGTGGCTCAGCTTCGCGCGACGGAGGAACCCGGCGGCCTGATCATGCTCGTCGGCGCCTCGGGGGCGGGGAAGTCGTCCCTGCTGAACGCCGGTCTGGTTCCCGCGTTGCAGAACGGCGCGCTGGACGAGGACACGGAGGACGACGACGGCCGCGCGAGGCACGTTCTCCAACTCGTGCCGGGAGCCGACCCCCTTGGGGAGCTGACCCACCGAATCCCCGAACTCGCCCACCTGACATCCGCGTCCGCGCCATCCGGGCCATCCGGGCCATCCGGGCCATCCGGGCCATCCACGGCACCAGAGCCCGGTACGCCCCAGTTCGCCCGCGCCGTCCGGAAAGCCGTCACCGCATGGGCGCACCGGAACGCCCGCTCCGCCGCGCGTCCGGTTGTCATCGTGGACCAGTTCGAGGAAGCGTTCACCCTCTGCTCCGACGAGGCGAGCCGACGCGCCTTCATCCAGATCCTCCACGCCGCCTGCACACCCGCCGAACCGGACGCCACAACTCCCGTCCTCGTAGTCCTCGGCATACGAGCCGACTTCTACGAGCAGTGCCTCGGATACCCCGAACTGGCCGACGCGTTGCAGCACCGGCACATGGTGCTCGGGCCGCTCACCACCGCGGAATTGCGCGAGGCGGTGACCGGGCCGGCCAAGGCCGTGGGGCTGGAGCTCGAACCTGGCCTTGCGGAGCTGATCGTCCGGGAGGTGAGCGCCGACGGTCCGCGCGGGGCGCAACACGCGGGGGTGCTGCCGCTGCTCTCCCACGCCCTGCTCGCCACCTGGCAGCGGCGCAAGGCGGGACGGCTGACGCTGACCGGCTACCGCGCGGCGGGCGGCATCCAGGGAGCCGTGGCGGCGACCGCCGAGCGGGCCTGGTCCGGGCTCGACCCGGCGGCGCGTACGGCCACGAGGCTGCTCCTGCTCAGGCTGGTTCGGCTGGGCGAGGACACCCCGGCCACCCGCAGACGGGGCACCCGGCGCCAACTGGCTCAGGAGTCGGCGAACCCGGGCAAGACGGAGGAGTCGCTCGAAGCGCTGGTGCGCGCCCGGCTGGTGACGCTCGACGCGGAGACCGTGGAGATCACCCACGAAGCGCTGCTCCACGCCTGGCCGCGGCTGCGCGACTGGATCGACGAGGACCGGAACGGCAACCTGCTGCGGCAGCGGCTGGAGGAGGACGGCAGGGCCTGGGAGGGCTCGAACCGCGACTCGTCGCTGCTCTACCGGGGTTCGCGGCTGGAGCAGGCCCACACCTGGGCGACCTCCGCCCGGGATGCGGGAGACACGTTCCTGACCCGCAGCGCGGTGGAGTTCCTGGCCGCCTCGGTCAGGCTGCGCAGGCGCACGGTGCGGATCAGCCGGAGCGCGGTGGCGGCCCTGGTCGCCCTGGCGATCCTGGCCGTCGGCGCGGCGGTCGTCGCGTGGCAGCAGCGCAACGAAGCGGTGTTCGAGCAGGTGATGGCCGAGGCCGACCGCGCCCAGTCCAAGGACCCGTCGCTGTCCGCCCAACTCTCCCTGGTGGCACACCGGCTGCGCCCGGACGACGCGGACGCCGGCAACCGGCTGATCTCGATCGTGAACGCGCCGCTGGCCACGCCCCTGCTCGGCCACACCGGCGCCGTCTATCTCACCTCGTTCAGCCCGAACGGCAGGACCCTCGCCACCGCCAGCTACGACCGGACCGTCCGCCTGTGGGACGTGAGCGACCGGGGCCGCCCCACAGAGCTCGGCAAGCCCCTCACCGACCACACGAGTTGGGTGAGCAGCGCGGTCTTCAGCCCGGACGGCCACACCCTCGCCAGCGGGGGAGACGACGGCACGATCCGGTTGTGGAACGTACGGAACCCCCGGCGCCCGACCCGGCTCGGTGAGCCCCTGACCGACCACAAGGGCACGATCTACCTGATCGCCTTCAGCCCGGACGGACGGACCTTGGCCTCCGTCGGCGAGGACCGCACCGTACGCCTGTGGAACGTGGCCGACCCCAGCCGGCCGAAGCCGCTCGACACGCTGACCGGCCACACCGCCGCCGTACGGTCCGTCGCGTTCAGCCCGGACGGACGCATGCTGGCGACGGGAGGCGACGACGACACCGTCCGGCTGTGGGACGTCACCGACCCGGCACAGACCACACCCATCGGCTCGCCCCTCACCGGGCACACGGACCTGGTCCACTCCGTGGCCTTCCGACCCGACGGACGCACCCTCGCCAGCGGCAGCGCGGACGACACCGTCCGGCTGTGGGACGTGACAGACCCGGCACACACCACCCCGATCGGCTCTCCCCTCACCGGCCACACCGGTCCCATCTGGTCCGTGGCCTTCAGCCCGAACGGTGAGCAGCTCGCCGCCGCCAGCGCGGACAGCACGGCGAGCCTGTGGAACGTGAGCGATCCGGAGTACCCGTCGCGGGTCGGCGAGCCCCTCGCGGGCAGCAGCGGCGAGATGTACGCCCTGGGCTTCAGCCCCGACGGCCGGACCCTCGCCACGGGAAGCGGCGACAGCAAGGTCCGGCTGTGGTCGATACCGGGGTCGGACATGATCGGCCGGAGCGGGGAGTTCCGCCCGGACGGGCGGGTGCTCGCCACGGCCGCGCGCGACGGCGGGGTCCGGCTGTGGGACGTGGGGGCTCCCGGCCGGCCCGTGCCGCTGAGCAGACCGTTCATGCGCGCGGAAGGCGGCCAGGAGATGGTGTTCTCCCCCGACGGCCGCACCCTCGCGGTGCTCACGGGAGACCGGACGGTGTACCTGTGGAACGTCACCGACCCGGCCCGGCCGGTCGCCCACGGGCCGCCCATCGCACTGCGGACACGGTTCATGGGCCCCGACTCGCTGGCGTTCAGCCCGGACGGGCGCACGCTGGCCACCGCCTACTCCGACCGCACCTTCCAGTTGTGGGACGTCGGCGACCCGTCCCGCGTCGTGCCGTACGGCGCACCGCTCACCGGCCACAAGGGCTACATCAACTCCCTCGCCTTCAGTCCGGACGCGCACACGCTCGCCAGCGGCAGCGCGGACGGCACCATCCGGCTGTGGAACGTGACCGACCCGTCGCACACGACGCCGATCGGCTCACCGCTCAGATGGCACGCCGGACCCGTCAACGCGCTGGCCTACAGTCCGGACGGCCATACGCTGGCCAGTGGCGGCGACGACGACACGGTCCGGCTCTGGAATGTCGCCGACCCCGCCGAGGCGACCCGGCTGGGCTCCCCCCTCACCGGCCACACCGAAGCGGTCGTGTCGCTGACGTACAGCCCGGACGGGCACACACTGGCGAGCGGCGGCAACGACAACACGGTCCGGCTGTGGGACGTCGCCGACCCCGCCGAGGCCGCTCCCATAGGCCGGTCGATGAGCCCGAACGCCAGGACAGGCAATTTCCTGTCATTCAACCCCAAAAGCCACATGCTCGGCATATCCAGCGGAACCGATACCGTCCGGCTGTGGAATCTGGACGCCGACGACGCCATTCGCCGTATTTGCGCGACCACACGGGGTGTTCTGACACCGGAGAAATGGCACGAGTACCTACCCCGGTTGTCGTACGAGCCCCCGTGCGACCAGTAACGGAGCGTGAGCTTTCTGTTGCCACCATGGCGAACGGCGTCAAGTGATCCCGATCACAAGTCCTCGGTGCAGCCGGGCGGTGGGCTCCCGTCGGACCAGCAGCCTTGTTACGCTTGTTCATAGCCCGATCGCTGGTGCATCCCCCGTCGCCAGCGATCGGGTTCTTTCGTGTCGAGCTCCTCCCAACTTTCCGCACCTGACTGGGCAGTTGAGGGATCGGTCGCGAGGCCGGACCACGCGCGAAGGGCGTTGGCGTGCTCCTGGATCAAGGACATCCGGGCCTCCCATTCCGCCCCGGCCCGGTGATTCGGGTGCGTGGTGATCTGCCCCGGATGCTTGCGGTACACGAGGCCGGTGTCTCCGATGAACCATCCGTCCGCCAGCGCGTCGAGTCCGAGCAGCAGGCCCGTGTCACCGGAGGCCGGCAGGGCCATCCAGCCGCCCAGCAGCGCCAGGAGAGGGCGCCGGACACACAGCGTGGCGGGATGGGTCCGGGGCCGGCGGTGCTCGGCCCAGAATCCGTACGCGGTACCTCGCGGGAGCCGGCCGGGTTCCGGATCGCCGTCGAAGGAGACGGTGCTGCCGTCCTCGAGGAGGTCGACCGCCCGGGACGTGGTCCAGCCCACCGCAGGGTGCTCCTCCAGCACGGCGATGTCGCGCCCGAGAGCTCCGGCGGCGAGTTGGTCGTCGGCGTCCAGGTTCTTCACGTACACACCAGTTGACCGGGCGAACGCCAAGGTCCGCGCCACGTGGGGGCCGCCTTGCCGAGACGCGGAGATCCGGATGCGCGGATCGTTCTCCGGTAGATACGCGGAGGCATGGACGTCGCTTCCGTCCTCCTGCACACACCACTCCCATGACCATCCGTCAGGAAGGTTCTGGGAGCGCAGAGATGTGTACGCCTCCGAGAGGAACCTCGCTCCCTGTCCATGGACCGGCGTGACGATCGAGATGATCTTGTTCATGAGGGCCTTTCCGGGGTCACCGTCCCCGTCAGTATTCCTACGGGCTCACGCTCGATTCCTACGGGCTCACGCTCGGACGGCGGGACCTCCGCGGGAGTCGTACGCTGATGCTGGTAGGCGCAGGACAGGCCCCATGAGGGATCGGTGAGCACCCGTGCCGAAGCCGTACGAAGTGATCGGGGACGGCTTCCGTCGCCCCCGCACACCGGCGGTCCGCGACAACAGCCGCCACCAGTGGGAGAAGAACCGGGCGCGCCGGCCGAAGCCCGAGCGGGCCGAGAGCGGAGCCACGGAGCGCGACACCGGCCTCGGCACCGGCGACCTCGTCTTCTCCGCGAAGTACCGCGAGACCGGGGCGCCCGGGGAACTGGCGGAGTTGTTCGGCGTCCCGGAGGGCACGGCACTCGTCGAGCGCACCTACCGGACACGATGCGCCACCGAGAGCGCCCCCTTCGGCCTCGTGACCTCCTATCTCGTCCGCGACATGCTCGCGGGGAACCCCGACCTGCTGGACGACGGCAAGGAGCCATGGCCCGGCGGCACCCAGAGCCAGCTCTTCACGGTCGGCATCGAGGTGGACCGCGTCGAGGAGCGCGTCACGGCCCGCCCGCCGACACCGGAGGAGGCGCGGGTACTGGAGTTGCCGCCGGGGGCGTCGGTGCTCGTGCTCCGCAAGACGTCGTACGACACCCAGGACCGCGCGGTGGACATCACCGACATCACCCTGCCCGGCGACCGCACGGAACTGGTCTTCACCACATCCCTGGAAAGGTGGTGAGTGCGACCATTTCCCCTGCGAAATTTCCCCCTGGTCAGACTATTTTCCCTGGTCAAAGGCCAGATCCAGCATCCGGATGGCGTTCCCCCGCAGCAGCTTGTACGTCACGTCGTCGGGGAGTCCGGCCACGTGCTCAGCCGCCACCTTCTTCGTCTCCGGCCATGTCGAGTCGACGTGGGG
The DNA here is from genome assembly GCF_009377235.1 of Streptomyces acidicola. Lineage (GTDB taxonomy): Bacteria > Actinomycetota > Actinomycetes > Streptomycetales > Streptomycetaceae > Streptomyces > Streptomyces acidicola. Next base: position 22,061 of record NZ_VMNX01000080.1, on the reverse strand, counting down.
GTAGTCCGTCTCGAAGGTCGCGTTGTCCACGCCGACGGTCTCGATCGCCTCGATGCCGTGCTTGTCGCGGAAGAAGCAGCAGAAGATCTGCCGGTAGTAGTACGTCGACGGCGGCTCCGGGATCAGGTCCCTGACCCCGCCCCAGGCGCGGTGCTCCTCCCAGACGTCGTCGGCGCGCTCCAGGGCGTACGGAATCCAGCCCATCTGCCCCTCGCTGTACGCCAGTTTGAGGCGCGGGAACTTCACGAGGACGCCGGAGAAGAGGAAGTCCATCATCGAGGCCATCGCGTTGTTGAAGCTCAGCGAGGCCTGCACGGCGGGCGGTGCGTCGGGGGAGGCAGCCGGCATCTGTGAGCTGCTGCCGATGTGCATGTTGACGACCGTCCCGGTCTCCTCGCACGCCGCGAAGAACGGGTCCCAGTAGCCGGAGTGGATCGACGGCAGCCCGAGGTACGTGGGGATCTCACTGAACGTCACCGCCCGTACGCCGCGGGCCGCGTTGCGCCGGATCTCCTCGACGGCCAGCTCGACGTCCCACAGAGGGATGAGGCACAGCGGGATCAGCCGCCCGCCGGTGTCGCCGCACCACTCCTCGACCATCCAGTCGTTGTAGGCGCGGACGCACGCGAGGCCGACCTCCTTGTCCTTGGCCTCCGCGAAGGTCTGCCCGCAGAACCGCGGGAACGTCGGGAAGCACAGCGAGGCCTCGACATGGTTGATGTCCATGTCCTCCAGCCGGGCCTTCGGGTCCCAGCAGCCGCGCCGCATCTGCTCGCGGGTGATCCCGTCGAGGGTCATCTCGTCCCGGGAGAAACCGACGGCCGCGATGATGCGCTTGTACGGGAAGAGGGTGCCCTCGTACTCCCACCAGTCGGTGATCGGGCCGTCGGGGTCGGTGGTGATCCGGTACTTCCCGCCGATGTACTGGAGTTCGCCGATCCCGGCGGTGAGGGGCTTCGGCCCCCTGTCCCGGTACTTGGCCGGCAGCCATGTCTCGAAGAGGTGCGCGGGCTCGATCACGTGGTCGTCCACGCTGATCACCCTGGGCAGTTCCCCGGTACCACCGTCCTCGCCGACCCCCTTGCCGACCTCCCTGCGGACCTCCTTGCCGACCATCCCGTACCCCTCCCTGTGCGCACCGAGAGTTATCTGACGATCCGTCAGTTTCAAGTTAGGCGCCAGCCCCTCCGGCCGCAAGGGGTGTCCAGGAAGGGGGTCCGGGACGGGGGTCCGGGAACACGGAGACCGGCCAGGGCGTGAACGCCCTGGCCGGTCGCTGTCACGGGAGGACGGGCCTCCCCGTCTCCCTGTCTCCCTGTCTTCTTACGGCGTCAGGGCCTGGCCCAGGCGGGCACCCGCGGGCGTGCCCAGGGTGTCGCGGCCGTAGTAGACGCCGCCGCTCGTGTTGACGCCCTTGCTGCCGCTGTCGAGCTGGAGGATCGTGCCGTCGTAGTCGTTCTCGCCCTCCACTCCGATGGCGAGATCGGCGCGGCCCCAGCCGGACAGGTCCTGCAGGACGACGGAGGACCCGAGCTTGTCGTTCGGCTCCGTCCAGCCGGTGATACCGGTGGTGTCCTGGTGGAACGCCAGAGCACCGGTGCCGGTCAGGCCGGAGGAGGTGCCCTTGAACAGCAGGGTCGTACCGGCGTTCGCCTGGTTCGCGCCGCTGCGGGTGATGTCCTTGTTGGGGGCGCCCGCGAGGACGTCCGCGTAGCCGTCGCCGTCGTAGTCGCCCGCCGAGACGGACCAGCCGAGCGCGTCGCCGTCCTGGGCCGCGCCCGGTACTCCGGTGGTGTCCTGGTGGACGGTCTTCATACCGGTCGTGGTGAAGCCCGTCGAAGTGCCGGGCACCACAGTGACCTGGCCGCCCCGGTACGCGCCGGACTCCGACGTGTACGCCTGGCCGATCACGAGGTCGTCGTAGCCGTTGCCGTTGACGTCGCCCGCGGCGATGGAGCGGCCGCCCTTGATGGACAGGACGCTGACCTTGACGAGGCCGGTGGCGCTGCCCTTGAACCAGGTGACCCGGCCGACGCCGGACTGGTCACGGTAGTTGAGGGCCACGTCCGCGTAGCCGTCGCGGTTGAAGTCGCCGGTCGCGGCGTCGGTGTAGGCAACGGACCCGGTGGCCGTGGTCAGCTTGCCGGACTGGGTGGCGCCGCCGGTCAGCTTGACGTTCCAGGAGCCGCCGTTGCCGGTGCCGGCCGAGAAGACGTCGGCCTTGCCGTCGGCGTTGAAGTCGCCGACGGTGACGGCCGTGCCGAGCCGGGCGCCCTTGCTCGTCACACCGGTCGTGGTGTACGAGGTGCCGCTGTTCAGGCCGGGGCCGTACAGGATCGTGACCGCGCCGCGGTCGGCGTTCCCGGACGTGTCGTCCTTGCCGGGTACACCGACGGCGAGGTCGGCGTAACCGTCACCGTTGATGTCGCCCCAGGCGGTGGCGGCGCCGAACTCGTCACCGGTCTTGGAGTCGCCGGGCACACCCGGGCTGGACTGGGTGAGCTTCATCTTGGCGCCCGCGACCGGTCCGTCCGTTCCGCCCGGGATGATCACGACGTTGCCGACGTTGCCGGACGCCCTCGGCACACCGGCGACCAGGTCGGTGATGCCGTCACGGTTGAAGTCGGCGGTCGGGACGGCCGAACTGGCGCCGGGGCTCGCCGCGAAGCGGCGGATCTCACCGAGCTTGGAGTACAGGTTCGCGCCGGGGCACTCGGTCGCATACGCGTCGCGGTGGCCGGAGATGGTGTTGAGGGTGGCCGCCTGGCCGTTCTTCCACACCCCGGTGTCACCCTTGGCGGTCAGCGTGACCTTGCCCTGCGGGTTGCCGCCGTACTGCCCCAGCTTCCAGGCCGCGAGGCGGGCCACCGACTCCTGGGCGGCCCGGCTCGGCTTGCCCGCCGGGATGCCCTTGGCCGCGTCGCCCTCGAAGTCACCGAGGACGGCGATACCGGTCGAGTAGCTGTTGAAGCCGTACGTGTGCGCGCCGAGCACCGGCAGGTCGACGCCGCCCGCGCGGCCCTCGAAGATCTGGCCGCACTTGTCGACCAGGAAGTTGTAGCCGAGGTCGTTCCAGCCGTTGGCGTCGATGTGGTACGCCATGATGCCCCGCACCAACGCGGCGGACTGGGCACAGCTGTAGCTGTTCGAGCCGACCGTGTGGTGCACGAAGACCGCGCTGATCTTGTCGATGTACTCGGCCGGGTCGTCCACCTTCGACTCGACCGCGCCCCAGTCGGCCCGGCTGATGACCGGGGGCTTGGTGACCGTGGACGGCGGAGCGACCGGCTTGGTCGGGCTCGGCGAGGGGGACGCGGAGGCCGAGGGCGACGCCGGGGCCGAGTCGCTGGGCGACACGGGGTCCGTGGGCTCGGGAGCGGTGCTGCCGGGCTCGCTTGCCGTGGGGTCGGGCGCGGTGGCCGTCTCCGTGGGCGTGTCGGTGGACGTCGCGGTGGGCGGGTCCGTCGGCGACGGCGTGTCCTCGGCCACGAACGCGGCCGGTTCGATCTCGGTGCCCACCGACTTGGTCTCGGCGGTCGTCACCACACCCGGGTCGACGAGGTCGACCCTGAGGCCCTTGGGAAGTGCGGCGCTGGTGTTGCCGTTCTTCCGGACGACCTGCACCTCGACACCGTCGGACGGCCCCACCCACAGCGGCTCCGAGGCCCCGCGCATGCCGGACTCGACGTCCTCCGGCGGGTCCGTGTCGACCTCCAGGTTCTGCCAGTCGCTCCAGTCACCGGTCTCGGCGCTGCGCACGCGTACCTGCGCGGTTCCGTCGACCCGCTTCGAGGCGCCGGTCCACGAGACGCCGAGCATGGAGAACGCCTCGGTGTCGGTGCGCGCCAGTTCGCGCTTGCCGCCCGTGCCCTTGAGGGCGACCTCGTGAACCTTCACCGGCCGCTTGGCCCTGCCCTGCGCGCCCGGTTCGTCCGAGGGGCCGGCGATGGCGTAGGTGACCGCGCCCGCGCCCCCCAGGACCACGGCACCCAGGGTCAGCCAGGCTCTTCGTTTCAGGCTCAGCGGTTGGTAGGCATGCGACGTACGGCGACTCAAAAGTCCCCCTATGGAGAAGCCACTTGGGGCACACCCGTCACATGGGTGACCCGTCATACCCAGCGCACACGCCCCCGCAAACATCACAGGCGGGGAGCCTCTGTGACGGATTCTTTGCCCGGGGCAGAGGATTCCCCGGTCAGCGTTCTCCTCCCCCAGGCCGGCAACAGCCGGACTGGGGACGGGACGGTAGGGGCGTGGGCGGGGCGGGTCCCTCGTCTACCTCGGCAGGTGCCTCTCCGCGAAGTCCAGCTCCAGCCGCACCTGCTTGATCCGTTCGTCGACCACCAGGGAGCCGTGTCCCGCGTCGTACCGGTACACCTCGTGCACCGCGCCCCGGGCCTGGAGGCGCCCCACGTAGTTGTCGATCTGGCGGATCGGGCAGCGCGGGTCGTTCACGCCGGCCGAGATGTAGACCGGCGCCCTGACCGCGTCCACGTACGTCAGCGGCGAGGACGCCTCGAAGCGTTCCGGGACCTCCTCGGGGGTGCCGCCCAGCAGCGTGCGGTCCATGGCCTTCAGGGCCTCCATCTCGTCGTGGTACGCCGTGACGTAGTCGGCGACCGGGACCGCGGCGATACCGAGGGCCCACGCGTCCGGCTGCGTACCGAGCCCGAGCAGCGTCAGGTAGCCGCCCCAGGAGCCGCCCGTGAGGATCAGCCGGGCGGGGTCCGCGAAGCCCGAGGTGACCGCCCACTCCCGTACCGCCGCGATGTCCTCCAGTTCGATGAGGCCGACCCGGTGCTTCAGGGCGTCCGTCCAGGCGCGGCCGTAGCCCGTGGAGCCGCGGTAGTTGATCCGGATGACCGCGTACCCGTGGTCCAGCCATGCGGCCGGGCCCGCCGCGAACGCGTCGCTGTCGTGCCAGGTCGGGCCGCCGTGGATGTCGAAGACCGTCGGGCAGGGGCCCTGTACCCCGGCCGGCCGCTGGACGAGCGCGTGGACGCGGCCACCGGGCCCCTCCACCCACACGTCCTCCACCGGCAGCGAGCCCGGGGACGTCAGTCCGGGCGGGTCGAGGACCGCTCCGCCCGAGGTCGAGCGCACGACCGGCGGCTCGGCGGCCGAGGACCACAGGTACTCCACGCTGCCGTCGGGGCGGGCCGTCGCCCCCGACACCGTGCCCCTGGGCGTCCGGAGCCGCTCCAGCGCCCGGGTCCCCAGCTCGTAGCGGTACAGCTCGCTGCGGGCCTCGAAGCTGTGCACCACGAGCAGCGCCGAACCGTCCGGGTACCACTCGGCGCTCAGGTCGCCGTCGAGCTGTGCCGCGAGCCCCAGGTCGGTCTCCTCGCCGGACGCGACGTCCCACACCAGCGGCTCCCAGCGGCCGCCCCGCTGATGGCCGATGAGCAGCCGCGTGTCCCCCTCGACCGGCGCGAAGCCCAGCACCTCCAGGCCCAGCTCGACCGTGCCGCCCTTGGTGTCGTCGAGCTCCGCGACCGTCGTGCCGTCCGGCCGGAGCACGCGCAGCGCCGAGTGCATCGCGTCGCCGTGCTCGGTGTGCTCGATCGCGATCAGCGAGCCGTCGTGCGAGAGGTCGCCGACGCCGGCCGACTCGCGGTGCCGGTAGATCACCACCGGGTCCGTGCCCGGCCCGGAGAGGTGGATCGTGGAGCCGTCCTCGTCCGTCGAACGCCCGACGACCGCCGTACGGCCGTCGCGGCCGATGGCCAGCCCCGCCGGGTAGGAGGGCGCGAGGCCCGGCACCGCCTCCTCGTCGGGCCCGCCGTGGAACGGCTGGCGGCGCCACACGCCGTACTCGTCGCCGTCCTTGTCGTCGAACCACCAGATCCACTCGCCGTCCGGTGCGAGCACGCCGTCCGTCGTGCCGTTCGCCCGGTCGGTGACCTGGCGCTGCTCGGCCGTCGCGCGGTCCCACGCGTACAGCTCGTACGTCCCCGTGGCGTTGGAGACGAACAGCGAACGATGGGGTGCGTCCTCCGCCCAGTCCGGCAGCGACACCCTGGGCGCGCGGAAGCGCTTCTCCCAGTCGGGCATCGACCCGGTCTGCTCCTGCGGGGTGGATCGGTTGGTCTCGGTCATGGCCCCATAGTGCCCGCCCGCCCGGACTTCCGCCGCCAAGGGTCCCCAGCCTGTGGAAAACTTTTCGTCCTCGCAGGTCAGGGTCGATTGTCAGTGGACGGGTGCACACTCGCGACATGACCTCCGACATGACCTCACGGGTGGGCGGTCCGATGCCCGGCGTGCCGAGAACCGATCTGCGCGGGGCCGTCGAGCGGTTCTGGGCCACCGCCGAGGCCCGGGACTGGACCGCGTTCGAGAGCACACTGGCCGAGGACGTGGTGTACACACTGCCCCAGACGCGCGAGCGCATCAGCGGCCGCGAGCGGTACGTGCGGTTCAACCGCGAGTACCCGGGCGACTGGCACGTACGGACCGAGCGCATCGTCGCCGAATCCGACCAGGTCGTCACATGGATGCACGTCACGGCGGGGCCGGCGGAGATGCACGCGGTCTCGTTCTTCACGGGCGACGGATACGGCCGTATAGCTTCCGTCACCGACTTCTGGCCCGAGCCGTACGAACCACCGACGGGCCGGGAACACCTGACCGAGCGGTATTGAACGAGCGGTACCGACCGGGCGACCACTGAACGAACGGTGCCGACCCCGCGATCCGGCGCCCCGCACCCGCCCCGTACCGTTGACGGGGTGTACCGGTTCCTGCTGACGCCCCGATGGTGGGGGATCAACGTCTTCGTGCTGCTGGCCATCCCCTTCTGCTTGTTCATGGGGTCATGGCAGCTGGGGCGGTTCGAGGAGCGCATGGACAACCACCGCTCGGCGGGCGAACAGGCCGAGACGGCGAAGCACGAGCCGGCCCGGCCGCTGGACGAGCTGCTCCCCGTCGACAAGGAGACGTCCGGCAGACAGACCACCGCGACGGGACAGTACGGCAGGCAGCTGCTGGTGCCCGGCCGCAAGCTGGACGACCGGTCCGGGTACTACGTGCTGACACTGCTGCGCACCGACGACGGCAGGGCACTGCCCGTCGTACGGGGCTGGCTGCCCGGTGACGCGGACGCGGCCAAGGCGCCCGCCGCACCCCGGGGCGAGGTCACGGTCACGGGAGCGCTCCAGGCGTCCGAGACTCCGGGCTCGAACGGGGTGAGCACGACCGGCGGGCTGCCCGAGGGCCAGACCGGGGCGATCAGCGCGGCCTCACTGGTGAACCTCGTGCCGTACGACGTGTACGACGCATGGATCACCCTCACCAAGGGCGACTCGGGGATGAAGGCCGTCCCCGCGGCCGCGCCCCAGGACACAGGCCTGGACCTGAAGGCGTTCCAGAACCTCGGCTACACCGGCGAGTGGTTCGTCTTCGCGGGCTTCGTGGTCTTCATGTGGTTCCGTCTGCTGCGCCGCGAGGTGGAGTTCGTCCGGGACGCGGAGCTGGGGCTGGTCGACGGCGAGGAGCCGGCGCCGGAGGCCGGGCGCGCTCGGGAAACCGCGGCCTCCTGAACGGAGTGAGTGGCCGCCTAGGCCCTGTCCGGCGAGGCGGAGTGAGTACTCCGAGTGGCTTTCTGCACCGCTTCGAAGAGGTACGGGTCGTCGAGGCGTGCGTCGTCGAGGCGTTCGCGGACGTCCGTGAGGAGCCAGTCCAACAGTTCCGGAGCGGCGTGGTACTCGTCGTAGAAGCCCATGTGCAGGTCGACGATCTGGAACTCGACCAGCACGTCGTCGATGAAGTCCGTCAGATGGGCGTCGGCGGCCGGGGTGCGGGTGGCGTTCCACATGTCCAGCCAGGGACGCACACCGCCGGTGACGACAGTGATGAGGCTGAGGGTGTCCCTGACGGAGACGGGGCTGGGGTGGGTGTGCAGGGTGGCCTCCCACCAGGCGGACCAGACATCGCGCAGGGCACCCGCGAGGGGTGCGTCCCAGGTGCTCCAGCCCGCCTCGAGCAGGCGCGTGGCGATGAGGTTCTCGTCGGCGTGGAGCCGTCCGGTGACGACGGACCGGACGATGCGCGGGGCCAGACGCCGGTAGAGACGCGGGAAGTCGTCCCAGTGGCTGGGTACTTCAGAGGCGACTGAGGACACCATGTCCTCGGCTATCAGGTGCAGTGGCTTGGAGAGTTCGGCAAGGCCCCCTTCGCCGTAGCAGTACGTGCACCCCTCGACGGGGAAGGGCTCTTCGGAGGCGAAGGTGCGGTCGAGGGCGTCGAGAGCTGCCGTGAGCTGCCGTTGGGCACGGGACATGGCGACCTGCCGGGGACTCCGTCCGGGTGACCGGCGAAGATCGCAGGCTATCAGGCGGTGCTGTCCGTCGTTCCCCAACCTCGTGCCGCAACCTCGTGCCCCAACCTCCCACCGGACTGAGCCTGTTGGCATGACCGCGCTAAACCGATCCGCAGGCGCCGGGAAGTACGGTCCGCCCGGACGATCGCCCACCCGAGAACAGGACATCGCTCATGAGCATCGCCAGCCCCCTGGCCGGCAAGCATGTAGTCGTCATCGGCGGCACATCCGGCATCGGCCTCGCCATCGCCGAGCGCGCCCTGGCGGCCGGGGCCCGGGTCACCGCAGCCAGCCGCAACCCCCAGCGTGCCGCGGGCAACGTGCCCCCCGGCATAGCGACCGAGCAGGCCGACATCACCTCCGCGGCCTCGATCGAGTCCCTCCTGGACCGTGTCGGCCCCTTCGACCACCTGGCGATGTCGGCGGGCACCACTGCCCTGGGCACCGTGCGGGAACTGGACTCCGCTGCCGCGCGAAAATTCATGGACACCAAGTTCTGGGGTGCCTACGAGGGGGTACGAGCCGCGGCCGACCGCATCGCGAAGGACGGATCGATCGTTCTGATCGGAGGCATCGCGAGCCGCAAGCACGGTCCGGGACGCCCGATGATGGCCGCGATCAACGCCGCCCTGGAGGCCTTCGGCAGGGCCAACGCCGTCGACCTGGCCCCGGTGCGGGTCAACGTCATCGCCCCCGGCCTGGTCGAGACCCCCGCCTTCGACGACGTCCCGGAGGACGTGAAGACACGACTGCTCACCCAGTACATCGCCAGCGTGCCCGTCGCACGCGTCGGCCTGCCCGAGGACATCGCCTCGACCGCGCTGTTCCTGATGACCAACGGCTACGCCACCGGTTCCGTGGTCGACGTCGACGGCGGCGTCCAGCTCACCTGACCCGCTTCGGGAGGCCCCGGGCGACCCGGCCCGGCGCGCTCGGCGCCGGGCCGGCTCAGCTCAGGAGCCCGGGAGCAGCCCCGTGCGGTAGACCGTGCCCGCACAGGCGTTGGCCACCGTGGTCGCGGTCGCCGGTGTGCCGACCGCGGTGGTGTGGGACACCACGACGCTGCCGTCGGCGACGCCGTCCGCGACGAAGAGCTGGGGTGCCGTGCCACTGCCCTCGGTGGCGGAGCCGTCGGCGGTGGCGGGGTTGTCGGTGGACGACGGTTCGGGCGAGGGGTCGGGATCGCTGACGGTGGGACACGTCTCCGAAGGCACCCAGGCGAACTTCACCACGTACGCCGCGCCGGGCTGCAGCACCGTCTGGGCGGTGGACACGGACGGGTCGGGCAGCCCCGCGGCCGCGTCACCCGCCACGTGGTCCGCGACGAAGATCTTGGAGGAGTCTGCCGCGCCCTGGGCGGTCACGCTCACGGTGCCCGGACCGGTGACCGCACAGCTGGTGCCGGAGACGTTGGCCACGCGGAAGCTGCCGTACACCGCGCCGCTGGAGTCGGGGGAGGCCACGCTCGCCGAGGTACCGCCGAGCTCGGCCGCCGTACAGGTCGGTGTGCTCGCGGGCGAGGCGCTGGGCGCGGGCCCGGTGGCGCCGCCGCCGGTCGCGCCCTTGTCCGGGTCGCCCTTGTCCTTGCCGCTGTCCTTGCCGGTCTCCTTGCCGGCGGAACCGCTGGAGCCGTCCAGTGAGCTGGCGTCGCTGCCGCGGCCCTTGTCCTGGGCCGCGCCGCCCTGCGCCTGCGAGCTGTTGGCCACATTGGACGGGTCGGCGCCGGAGCCGGTGGAGTTCGAGACGTGCACGACGGCCGGGATCGCCGTGCCGACGAAGAGCGCGGCGGCGGCCAGGCCGACGACGGCGTGCCGCTTGCGGGCCCGGCGGGATGGCACCGCGCGCCGCAGGTGCTCCAGGGTGCCGTCCCGTGGCTCGATCTCCAGGACGGCCTGGTGCAGCATCCGGCGCAGCGCCAGTTCGTCGGACCCGAGCCCGTCGGGACCGCCCTCGTCACCCGGGCCGCCATGACCGTCCGAGCCGTCGGCTCCGGAGGCGAGGGCCTCCAGTTTCCGGCGGCCCGAGCCGAGCCCCTCGCCGTCCTGGTCCGTGGGACCCTGACCTTGTTCGTCCGGGCCGTGATTCACAGTTCTGTTCCCAGCGTGCGATGCGTGGTCTTCACGCTCGTCGTGTAGTTCGTGCAGTTCATGGTCTTCATACGGTTCGCGCTTGCCCTGCGGTTCACGCTTGCCCTGCGGTTCGCGCTCGTCGTGCTCGCTCATGCCGGTGCCCCCATGGCGACTCTGAGGGCCGCTATGCCGCGCGAGCCGTACGCCTTGACCGAGCCCAGCGATATGCCGAGCGTCTCGGCGACCTGCGCCTCGGTCATGTCCGCGAAGTAGCGCAGGACGAGAACCTCGCGCTGCCGCCGCTGGAGCCCCTTCATCGCCTTGATCAGCGAGTCGCGCTCCAGCTGGTCGTACGCGCCCTCCTCCGCGCTCGCCATGTCCGGCATCGGCTTGGTCAGCAGCTTCAGACCGAGGATGCGGCGGCGCAGGGCCGAGCGGGACAGGTTGACGACGGTCTGGCGCAGATACGCCAGTGTCTTCTCCGGGTCGCGCACCCGCTTGCGCGCGGAGTGCACGCGGATGAAGGCCTCCTGGACGACGTCCTCGCAGGACGCGGTGTCGTCGAGGAGGAGCGCCGCGAGACCGAGCAGCGACCGGTAGTGGGCGCGGTAGGTCTCGGTGAGATGGTCGACGGTGGTGCCCGCCGCCGTGGTCTCCTCGGCGCCGTCGCGCTGGTTCGGTATGCGGGTGGGCCGCGCTGCGGGCATGGGGGCGATCACCGGCATGCCGCCGGACGTGCCGGACATGCGGGGACGGGCGGCCTTGCGAGGGGGCCGCAGGGCCGTGCCTCTCGCCTGTACCGCGGTGAAGTCGAGTACCTCTGCCACGCTTGTTGGACACGCGTCCCCCCGTGAGGGTTGTACGCGACGGCCGTCACGTTTGTGTCAGGCCGTACCTCCGCCGACGCGTCCGACGGTCTGTCCGACAGCGTGACGGACCGCGTGTCACATGTCCGCATGCGTACCAGCTCTTCCCCTGTGCCCGTGTTTAGTGGCGTCCGGCCCCCCGAAGGGCGTCCGCAAAGACGCTCCCCGCCCTCCGCGCGGTTGCGGGGGACGGGGAGGAAAATCTTCGAACGTCTGAGCGCTTGAATCAAGTAGTCCCGAATCTTGATCGTCCTGGTCGGAGCCTTCAAGGAGTCGTCACGAGTTGCGATTGCCCGGGGCCGCCGCTTTGGCGGCTCGCGGCAAAGCGGGACGGGGGCACGCCGAAGGTGCGCGTGAAGGCGGCGGTGAACGCGGCGGGAGAGGCATAGCCGAGGCGAACACCGACCTCGCTGACCGACGCGGTGCGCAGCAGCGGCATGGCCGCGAGCAGGCGGGCGCGGGCCCGCCAGACGGCCGGGCTGTCACCGGTCTCCGAGCGGAAGCGCCGGGTGAAGGCCCGTTCGCTCATGGCCGTCCTCGCGGCCCATGCGGCGTTGGTGACGCCGGCGTCCGGGGTGGCCAGGTATTCGCGGCAGAGTTTCGCGAGGTCGGCGGCGGCGGGAATCCCGACGTGGAACGGGAGCGGGGCGAGCTCAGCGATCTCGTGCAGGAGGAGGGCGGCAATGCTTCCCTCCCGTCCGGACAGGCTGTAATCGATCTCGAACTCGACAGCGACCAGGAGTAGTTCGCGCAACAGCGGCGGAACGTTCACGACCGTGCAGGTGGCCGGCCACCAGGGGATGGCATTCGGCTCGACGTACAGGCTCCGGGTACTCACCCCCAGCATGTGCACCCGGTGCCGGGTAGCGGCCGGAATCAGTACGGCGCGCTCCGGCGGCACGGTCCAGGTGCCCTCGGCGGTGTCGACGACCATTACCCCGGTGGCGCCGTAGAGGAACTGGGCGCGCCGGTGTTCGTGCCAGTCCAGTACGTGGCCGGGCGGGTAGTCGGTCCCGATCGGCAGGACGACCCGGTCGGCGTGGTCGACGTCGGCCAGGGAGACGTTCTTCACCCAGTCACCCTAGTGGCTGAGACGCGAAGGAACGGTGCCGAACATCGCATGCGGGAAACCCGTCGGAGCTGGTGGAGTGGGGGCTGTGGATGTTGTGGCATTGATCGGGATCGGGCTCCTCACCGGGGCGACGACGGTGTTGTTCGGGTTCGGCGGCGGGTTCGTCACGGTGCCGGTCGTGGTGTGGGCGGACGCCGCGCTCGGCGCGGACGCGATGCAGGTGGCGACTGCCACCTCGGCCCTGGTGATGGTGGTGAATGCGGGTTTCGCCACAGCCGTCACACCGCGGCGGGTGCTCCTCGCGCTCCGCGGCAGCGGCACACTGCTCCTCCTGCTGGCGGCCGGAGCCTCGGCCGGCGCGCTCGCCACGCGCCTCGCCCCGGCCGATGTGGCCCGCTGGGGCTTCGTCGCGTACGTCGCTCTCACCATCGCCGACGTGCTCCTGCGCCCTGGCTTCCTGCACCCGGGCTCCCGGATCGAGGCGACCTCCGATGCTCCGCGTCCACTGCCGACCGTCCTCGGCGCGCCGGCCGGTGCGGTCGCGGCCTTCCTCGGCGTGGGGGGCAGCGTGATGACTGTCCCCGCGATGCGGAGGGCCGGGCACACGATGAGCGTGGCGACTGCGCTGGCCAACCCCCTCACCCTCGCCATCGCGCTGCCGGCCACCGCAGTGTCTCTGGGCGGCGCCGCGGTCCCCGCTGCCGCTGACGCGCACCTGCAACTGGTGGGGCTCATTGACCTTCGCGCTGCCTCGGCGCTGCTCCTCGGAGCTCTGCCGGTGATCGCGATACTGCGGCGGCGCCCGCCACGGATCCCCGACCGCACCTACGCCTGGGCGTACATCGGACTGCTTGTCGTGGTGACAGTCGCCATGCTGCTCTCGGCTTAGCGCGAGACCGCAGCCGGCCTGCCTACCTCCCGGGCGCCTGCGACGGGCCGGGGCAGAGGCGGCTACCCGAGGTTTGGCCCGCCGTCTCCAGCAATCGCTCGTGCCGCTCGCGAATCGCGGCGGCAGCGGATGCCGCCCCTACTTGGTTTCAGGCGATACCGTATCGAATGAACGGATGGCTGTAATGTGGCCTCATGACCGCCGACGCTCCTGACCGAACCATCGCCTCGCGCGCGACCGACCGCCCAGGGGACGAATCGCCTTTCGCTCTCGGCCTGCTGCTGCGCCGGGCGCACTCGCGTGCGGCCGCGGTGATGGGGGAGGCGCTTCGGCCACTCGGCATCGAGTTGCGGCATTTCGCGGTGCTGATCGTGCTGGTCAACCGAGGGCCCACGGTACAGCGGGACTTGGCAACGGCGACCGGGTCGGACAAGGCGGGAATCATGCGGGTCGTGGACGACCTGGAGCGCAAAGGGCTGGCCGTACGCAAGAGCGTTCCGGGGGACCGGCGGGTGCGCGCGGTGGAGATCACACCTCGGGGACTCGAACTTTTCGATGCGGCCCATGTCGCCGCGGAGCCGCTGGCCGACCGCCTGGTTGCCGAACTGAGGTCCGGCGAGCCCGAGAAGCTGACGGATCTGCTGACCCGGTTCGCCCACCCCTCGGACGACAAGGCGTAAGCGCGCCGTCGCCGACACAAACCGAGTTGACCGGCCGGGCCCCAGGGGCAGAACACCTCCCGTCACCGCCCGGCAGAGGGAACGAACGACGAAGTCGCCGTGTGACGGCCTGAGTCGAGGCGTCACACGGCATCCATCGCCCGGGGTTATGCGGCGAAGCGCTTCGCAAGTTCCTGGGCCTTGGCAGTCGCCTCCTCGAAGGCGCGCTCGCGGGAAACCTCGTAGAGGGGGACCAGTTCCGCCATCGCCGGGTTGCGGGGGGCCAGGGTGAGCTCCGGGACGATGAAGTCGAGGTCCAGACCGAGGCTGCGCTCGAGGACGGCCTCAAGGTAGTTCTGCACGAACTCGAAGCCCTCGCGCGGCGTACCCGGCGCGTAGGAGCCACCACGGCTGGCGATGACCGTGACCGGGGTGCCCTGGGCGGAGGGGCTCTCGCCGGCGGTGCGGCCGAGCAGGAACACATTGTCCAGCCAGGCCTTGAGGGTCGAGGGGATCGAGAAGTTGTGCATGGGGGCGCCGATCAGGACGGCGTCCGCCTGCTCCAGTTCCTCGATGAGCTCCACGCGTGCGGCGAACGCGGCGGACTGCTCCGGGGTGCGATCGGACGGGGCGATGTAACCGGCGGACCAGGCGGCGGCGGTGATGTGCGGCACGGGGGCGGCGGCGAGGTCGCGGTGGACCACCGTGCCCTGCGGGTGCTGCTCCTCCCAGGCCCTGCGGAAGGCGGCCGCGACCGAACGGGACGAGGACGCCTCGCCGGGGAGTACGGACGAGTCGATGTGCAGCAGCGTAGTCATGGGCTTTCTCCAAGGGGGCGCCCGAGGCGGGGAGCCAAGGGTGGGGTCTGACACTCAGCAATAGTTAAACACGAGATGGTATCGAGTGATACCGTAGCAACTGCAACGAAGGTGGGAACGTCGAACAGATCGGAGGTAGGCGATCTTGGACGTCTACGAGGCGGTCACCAGCCGACGGGCAGTGCGCGGATTCACCGGCCGACAGGTTCCCAAGGAGGTGCTGGAACGCATCCTGTCCGCCGCGGCCTGGGCGCCGTCCGCGTCGAATCTCCAGCCGTGGCATGTCTACGTACTGACCGGCGGACCGCTGGCCGAGCTCAAGAAGCGCGCCGGCGAGCGCGTGGCCTCGGGCGACCCCTGGGACGAGCCGGAGTACGAGCAGTACCCGCCCGATCTCAAGTCCCCCTACTCCGAACGCCGATCGGCCTTCGGCGAGCAGCGCTACGGCGCACTCGGCATTCCGCGCGGGGACCTGGAGGCGCGCCAGCGGGCCGCCTCCGCGAACTGGGACTGTTTCGGCGCGCCCGCAGCGCTGTTCTGCTACATCGACCGCGACATGGGCCCCGCCCAATGGTCCGACGTCGGCATGTATCTGCAGACCGTCATGCTGCTGCTCCGCGCCGAGGGTATGCACAGCTGCGCGCAGATGGCGTGGGCGAAATACCACAAGACCGTCGCGGAGGTGCTGTCACCGCCGGACGAGCTCATCCTCTTCTGCGGTATGTCGATCGGATTCGAGGACGTCACCGCGGGTGACGCCCGCATGGGCCGGGCACCGCTGGCCGAGACGGTCACGTTCGTCGACGGTTACGGAAGCCGCCCGCCCTCAGTCGCCGGCCGCGCGCCCTTTCGCGTAGCGCCCGCACAGTGATTCACATGCTCACATTCAGAAATATCTCCGACAGAAATACCTCCGACGAAAGGCATCTCATGAAGTTCGCAGTGATCGGTGGCACCGGTCTGATCGGCTCGCAGGTCGTCAAGTATCTGAACGCCGCAGGGCACGAGGCGGTGCCCCACTCGAAGTCGACCGGGGTCGACGTCATCACGGGCCAGGGACTGGACGAGGCGGTGGCGGGGGTCGACGTCGTCGTCAACCTGACGAACTCCCCGACCTTCGACGAAGCCTCCCCGGCCTTCTTCCAGACCTCGATGGACAACCTTCTGGCCGCAGCCCGGAAGGGAGGCGTCGGCCACTTCGTCATCCTGTCGATCGTCGGCGTGGACCAGGTGCCGGAGCTGGACTACTACCGGGCCAAGACACTCCAGGAGGAGATCCTCGCGGCCGGGCCGATCCCCTACTCGATCGTCCGGGCGACGCAGTTCATGGAGTTCATGGACGCCGCCATGTCCTGGACCGCCGACGGCGACACCGTCCGCCTGCCCGCCACCCCGATCCAGCCGATCGCCGCCAAGGACGTGGCCGCCGCGGTGGCGGAGGTCGCCTCGGGCACGCCACTGAACGGCATTCGCCGCATCGCCGGCCCCGAGCTCTTCTCCCTGGACGAGCTGGGCCGGATCACCCTGGCCCACAAGGGCGACAACCGCACTGTCGTCACCGACCCGACCGCCGGCATGTTCGCCGTGGTCAAGGGCGACGTCCTCACCGACAAGGACGCTCACCTCGCCCCCACCCGCTACACCGACTGGCTCTCCTGAGCGCTCGTGTCCTCCCGGACGGGCGGGCCGCACGGCGGCCAGGGATGATCACGCCGCACATCGACACAGCCCAGCGCCCCTTACGAGGCGCCGAGTTCCCCCGCCACCAGTTCCGCGATCTGGGCCGTGTTCAGTGCGGAGCCCTTGCGCAGGTTGTCGCCGCAGACGAACAGTTCGAGGGCCGTGGGGTCGTCCAGGGCCCGGCGGACGCGGCCCACCCAGGTCGGGTCGGTGCCCACCGCGTCGGCGGGCGTCGGGAACTCGCCCGCCGCCGGGTCGTCGAAGAGGACGACGCCGGGGGCGGTGGCGAGGATCTCACGCGCCTTGTCGACGGTGACCTCGCCCTCGAAGCGGGCGTGGACGGTCAGCGAGTGCGTCGTCACCACCGGCACCCGCACACACGTCACGGCGACCGGCAGCTCGGGCAGCCCTAGGATCTTGCGGGACTCGTCCCGTACCTTCATCTCCTCCGAGGACCAGCCGTCCTCGCGGAGCGAACCGGCCCAGGGGACGACGTTCAGAGCGACCGGCTCCGGGAACGGGCCCGTGTCGTCGCCCACGGCCCGCCGTACGTCACCAGGGTGCGTCCCCAGCTCCGTACCGGCGACCAGCGCCACCTGCCTCCGCAGCGTCTCGACACCCTCCCGCCCCGCGCCGCTGACCGCCTGGTACGACGAGACCACCAGCTCGCGCAGCCCGAACTCGGCGTGCAGCGCGCCCAGCGCCACGATCATGGAGAGGGTCGTGCAGTTGGGGTTGGCGATGATTCCGCGGTGGCGCAGCCGGACGGCGTGCGGATTGACCTCCGGCACCACCAGTGGCACGTCGGGGTCCATCCGGAAGGCGCCCGAGTTGTCCACGACGACCGTGCCCTTGGCCGCGGCGATGGGTGCCCACCGCGCGGAGACCTCGTCCGGTACGTCGAACATGGCGACATCGACCCCGTCGAAGGCCTCCTCCGTCAGGGCCACCACCTCGACCTCCTCACCGCGCACGGCCAGCTTGCGGCCGGCGGAGCGCGGCGAGGCGATCAGACGGATCTCGCCCCAGATGTCCGCATGCTGGGACAGGATCTGGAGCATGACCGTGCCGACGGCCCCGGTCGCTCCGACGACCGCGAGCGTCGGCCTGCCGGTCCGCCCGGCATCCTCGGTCATCAGCGGCCGGTGCCTCCGTACACGACGGCTTCGTCGCTCTCCGAGTCGAGCCCGAAGGCGGTGTGCACGGCGCGCACGGCCCCGGGGACGTCGTCGGCGCGGGTGACCACCGAGATACGGATCTCGGAGGTCGAGATCAGCTCGATGTTCACGCCGGCGTCGGACAGCGCCTCGAAGAAGGAGGCAGTGACGCCCGGGTTGGTCTTCATACCGGCGCCGACCAGCGAGATCTTGCCGATCTGGTCGTCGTAGCGCAGCGAGTCGAAGCCGATCGCGGGCTTCGCCTTCTCCAGCGCGTCGATCGCCTTGCGGCCGTCGGTCTTCGGCAGCGTGAAGGAGATGTCCGTGAGGCCCGTCGACGCGGCCGACACGTTCTGCACGACCATGTCGATGTTGAGCTCGGCGTCGGCGATGGCACGGAAGATCGCGGCGGCCTCGCCCGGCTTGTCCGGCACACCGACGACCGTGACCTTGGCCTCGGAGGTGTCGTGCGCGACACCGGAGATGATGGCCTGCTCCACCTTCTGTTCCCCTTGCTGCTGCGTCTTTCGTACGGGTGGCTCACTGCTGACCCACGTGCCCTGCAGTCCGCTGAAGGACGAGCGGACGTGGATCGGGATGTTGTAGCGGCGGGCGTACTCCACGCAGCGGTGGAGCAGCACCTTGGAGCCGGACGCCGCCAGCTCCAGCATGTCCTCGAAGGAGATCCAGTCGATCTTCTGGGCCTTCTTCACGACCCGCGGGTCGGCGGTGAACACACCGTCGACGTCCGTGTAGATCTCGCAGACCTCGGCGTCGAGGGCCGCGGCCAGCGCGACGGCGGTCGTGTCCGAGCCCCCGCGGCCGAGGGTCGTGATGTCCTTCTTGTCCTGGCTGACGCCCTGGAACCCGGCGACGATCGCGATGTTGCCCTCGTCCAGCGCGGTCCGGATGCGGCCCGGCGTGACGTCGATGATCCGGGCTTTGTTGTGGACCGAGTCGGTGATGACGCCTGCCTGGCTACCGGTGAAGGACTGGGCCTCGTGGCCCAGCTTTTTGATCGCCATCGCCAGCAGGGCCATGGAGATCCGCTCTCCGGCGGTCAGCAGCATGTCGAACTCACGCCCGGCCGGCATCGGAGATACCTGCTCGGCGAGATCGATCAGCTCGTCCGTCGTGTCGCCCATCGCGGAAACGACCACGACCACTTGGTGGCCGTTCTTCTTCGCTTCCACGATCCGCTTGGCGACGCGCTTGATGCCCTCGGCATCGGCTACGGAGGAGCCTCCGTACTTCTGCACGACAAGGCCCACGTGCGCTCCTCGCTCAATCCGTCTCGGTCCGCACATACACAAGTACTGCGGTCGGCTCAGTCTATCGAGCGGTCGAATATCCCTTCCTGGGTATCGCATGGTGAGATGTCCTGCTCACGCTGTGATCATCCCGGATTTCTCCCGGCGTCCGCCTCACGTCCGCCGGTTTTCACTCGGAGAGATCCGGCCGCTCCGGACCGGTACCTGCCCAGGACCATGCGCACCACTCGAAAAAGTGCCCTGAGTCACATCCGGTGAGCCCGGCGAGCCCGGCCGCAGCGGTTCGGCGGAGAGCTGACCGCGGGCGGAGGTATTGATCACGCCCACCCGGCCGGGCAGGATCCCGAGCCGTGACGGACGGATGGGTGGGCCAACTGCTGCTGGCCGGGATCGTGTTGCTCGGTTCCTCGGTGCAGTGGCTCACCGGTATGGGCTTCGCCCTCGTCGCCGTGCCCGCCCTGGTGCTCGTGCTGGGCCCGGCCGAAGGGGTCGTGCTCGCGAACTGCGCCGCCGGGATCATCAGTGCCGTCGGGCTTGCCGAAGGATGGCGGCGGGTGCGGCTCGCCGCCATGGTGCCGTTGTGCGCCGCGGCCGCGTGCACGGTGCCGGCCGGGACGTGGGTGGCGCGGCGGTTGTCCGAGCCCACGCTGATGACGGCCACGGGGGTCCTCGTCACCGTGGCCGTCGTGTTCGTGATGCGGGGCGCACGGGTGACCGCCCTGCGCGGTGGTGGAGGGGCCGTCGTCGCGGGAGGCGTGGGCGGGTTAATGAACTCCGCGGCCGGAGTCGGCGGGCCGCCCGTCTCCCTCTACGGCCTCAACGCCGGGTGGACCATGCGGGAGTTCGTGCCGAACGCCCAGTTCTACGGGGTCCTCGTCAACGCCGTGTCCGTCGCGTCGAACGGGCTGCCGCGGCTCGCCGCACCCGTCTGGGGCCTCACCGCCGGCGCCATGGCTGTGGGCGCGGTGGCCGGGAGGATGCTCGCCGGGCGCGTACCGGAGGAACGGGCCCGGCTCCTCGTCCTGCTGCTCGCGCTGGCCGGAGGGTTGAGCACGCTGGGGAAAGGCGTCGTGGGGCTGGGGTGACCCGGCCACCGGTTGACCCAGTTGGTCGTCCTCGCCCGGGCTCGGCCGACCGAGCCCGGCGTCGGGTGGAGTTACTTGACCTTGCGCAGCCCCAGCGGGCCCGCGATCTCCTCCGCCATCACCCTCCCGGCCTCGAACTCAAGGGTGTCGTCACCCATGCCGTGGTCGGTGTCCAGGCCGTCCAGTTCCGCCAGAGGCTGGTTCAGCCTGACGTGAGCCACCAGGGACTGGAGGGCGCGGAGTGTCGCCGACGCCGTCGAGCCCCAGTTGGAGAAGTACGAGAACTGCCACCACCACAGGGCCTCCGTCGTACGGCCCGAGCGGTAGTGGGCCATGCCGTGGCGGAGGTCGGTGATGACGTCGGCGATGTCGTCGGAGATACGGGCCGGGACCGGCGCCTTCCGGGGCTCGTACGGGTCGAAGACCTCGGAGTAGACGTCGACCGGGTCGAGCAGACGGGCCAGGTTCTCGCGGAGCTCGTCCACGTCCGGCTCCGGGCCCAGGTCCGGCTCGTAGCGCTCTTCCGGCACGAAGTCCTCGTGCGCGCCGAGACGACCGCCGGCCAGCATGAGCTGGGAGACCTCCAGGAGGAGGAAGGGGACCGCCGATTCCGGCTCGTCACCCTTCGCCACCTCCATGACGGCGACGAGGAAGCTCTCTACCTGGTCCGCGATCTGGACCGCGAAGTTGTCCGGGTCCTGGTCGGTCGCGTGCAGCGTGGCGTCAGACATCTAGGAGTCGTCTCCCCTCGAAGGCACGGCCGAGAGTCACCTCGTCCGCGTATTCCAGGTCGCCGCCCACCGGGAGGCCGCTGGCCAGGCGGGTGACCTTGAGGCCCATGGGTTTGATCATGCGGGCGAGGTATGTGGCGGTGGCCTCGCCCTCCAGATTCGGGTCCGTGGCCAGGATGAGCTCCGTGACCGTACCGTCGGCCAGCCGGGCCAGCAGTTCCCTGATCCGCAGGTCGTCGGGGCCGACTCCCTCAATGGGGCTGATCGCTCCGCCGAGCACGTGGTAGCGGCCGCGGAACTCACGGGTGCGCTCGATCGCGACCACGTCCTTCGGCTCCTCCACGACGCAGATCACCGCGGGGTCGCGGCGCGTGTCGCGGCAGATGCCGCACAGCTCCTCCTGCGCCACGTTCCCGCAGGTCGCGCAGAAGCGGACCTTGGCCTTGACCTCCATGAGCGCCTGCGCGAGACGGCGGACGTCGGTCGGCTCGGCCTGGAGGATGTGGAAGGCGATCCGCTGCGCGCTCTTGGGACCGACGCCGGGGAGCCTCCCCAGTTCGTCGATGAGGTCCTGGACCACGCCTTCGTACAACGGACTGCCTGCCCTTCGTGGAGTCTTTCAGTTCGTACGGTAGTTGCCTCCCGCCCGTCTGAGGAAGGCAGGCCGGGGGTCGTGCGGAAGGTACCCGGGGGCGTCGGCGCCGGGCGCCGGCGTCAGAACGGCAGGCCCGGGATGCCGCTGCCGCCCAGGCCCTGGGCGAGGGGGCCCAGCTTCTGCTGCTGGAGCTTCTGGGCGTTGTCGCCCGCCGCCTGGACCGCGGCGACGATCAGGTCGGCGAGGGTCTCGGTGTCCTCCGGGTCGACGGCCTTGGGGTCGATGACCAGGCCGCGCAGTTCGCCGGAGCCGGTGACGGTGGCCTTCACCAGGCCGCCGCCCGCCTGGCCCTCCACCTCGGTACTGCCGAGCTCCGCCTGCGCGTTCGCGAGGTCCTGCTGCATCTTCTGGGCCTGCTGCAGCAACTGCTGCATGTTGGGCTGGCCACCACCGGGGATCACGATCAGCTCCCTTTGCGGGTCTTGGCGGGTTCTCTTGCGGGCTGTTTCTCGCCTGGCACGAGCCTACGTGGTCGGTGTGGCCGTCGCCCAAGCACTCTTTCGGGTGAGGTTGCTGGAGATCCCATACCTGATCAAGGCCCTCGTCCGAGCGGAAAAACGGCGAAAGCGCCGCCGTCGCCACCCGTTGGGCGCTAGGAAAGGGGCGGCCGGGTGCGGAGAGAAGGGTGTGGCGTTTCCGCATCATGCGGTACTCCTCGTGCCACGGAGCGTTACGTCCCGTCGGCTGTCGTGTCGGCGTCGTTCAGCAGCAGTGTCGTCAGCAGCAGTAGGGAGTGCCGGGGTGAGCCAGCCGGAGATGCAGCCCGAGGGAACGTCCCAGGAAGGGCGGGGC